>JAUVKE010000156.1 GCA_030592105.1 Desulfobacteraceae bacterium | reverse complement strand
TGTTTTTGTTGATGATTGCGCTGGAATAACTCGTGTTGTTAAAATGAAGAAAAGGGTTGTTTAAAAACTTGTTGCGCAAATAAATAGATTTTGTTATAGACCTCCAGAAAATTATTTTGAGTTCGTTATCACATGGAAGATATGCTGTTTTTCAAAATTAATTTTCTGATAATTAATTTTCTGAGAATTTGTATAAATAAAAGATTTTTAAAATCGTACGCTTTTTGATCTGTTTCCCGGTGCTTGATTGCAAATGAGTCAGAGACAGAAAAGATAAAGGCGGTGGAATAACCGATTAAAAGGGAGAAGAGAATGTCTAACATAACTATGAAGGAACTTTTAACTGCCGGGGTACATTTTGGACATCAGACCAAAAGGTGGAATCCAAAAATGAAGCAATATATTTTTGGGGCACGGAATAATATTTATATTATTGATCTTCAAAAAACGGTTCGTATGTTTGATACTGCATATAAATTTATTTTAGATCTGGTGACAAATGGGCAGAGTATTCTTTTTGTTGGGACCAAAAAACAGGCCAGGGAAGCAATTTATGAAGAGGCCAATCGCTGTGAAATGTTTTATGTTCAAAGCAGGTGGTTAGGCGGGATGTTGACTAATTTTCAAACGATAAAACGGAGTGTGGACCGTTTAAACTATTTAAATACAATTGAAAATGATGGATCAATCAACATGTTTCCCAAGAAGGAAAGGCTCATGCTTGGGAAGGAACGTGGTAAACTCGATAATACCCTTGGTGGTATTCGTACAATGACCAATCTTCCCGGCGCAATTTTTATTGTGGATGCAAAAAAAGAGTCGATAGCGGTTCGTGAAGGAAAACGGCTGGGTATACCTATTATCGCTGTTGTGGATACAAATTGTGATCCTGATGATATAGATTATGTTATACCAGGCAATGATGATGCAATACGTGCAGTTCGCCTTATAACTTCCAGAATAGCAGACGCGTGCATTGAGGGGAAAGAGCGCTATAAAGAAAAGCAACAAGCTAAAGCTGATAAAGAGATAGAGGAAACAACAGAAAATGAATTGGTTGATTCTGACCCGGAGTCTGGTGAAAGAAGAATTATTTCCGATGGATCAAAAGGACCTGTTATAGAAATCATTAAAAAAGCTGCATCAGGAGCCGATACCGGTTCTGGTATTGACGGGTCTGTTGAAAGTGAAGTTAAAACCGTGTAATCTGAGTAAGTTCGAAAGATAGGAGCGTATAATTATGGCAATTACTGCGGGTATGGTAAAAGAACTTCGGGAGAAGACAGGGGCCGGGATGATGGATTGTAAAAAGGCTCTTGGGGAGTGCGACGGGGATGTATCAAAGGCGATTGATTTTTTAAGAAAAAAAGGATTGGCAGCAGCTGCAAAGCGTGCTGGAAGATCTATGTCGGAGGGGATTGTTCAGACATATATTCATTTGGGTGGAAAGATCGGAGTGCTGGTTGAAATTAATTGTGAGACAGATTTTGTTGCAAAAAATGAAGAGTTTATTGAATTTTCAAAAAATATTGCAATGCATATAGCCGCTTCAAATCCTTTGGGATTAAAGTCTGAGGATATCCCTGAAAAAATAATCGAAAAAGAAAAAGAGATTTATACAGCTCAGGTTCTTGAACAGGGCAAACCTGAAAAAATAATAGATAAGATAGTAGAAGGTAAACTAAATAAATTTTTTAAAGAAAACTGTTTGCTGAAACAGCCCTATGTGCGTGAACCGAGTGTTACCATAGGAGATCTTGTAACTGAAACCATTGCAAAAATGGGTGAAAATATTTCAATCAAGCGTTTTGCACGTTTTCAGATAGGAGCATAGACAATTTTGGCATCTCCAAACTATAAAAGGATCTTGCTTAAGTTAAGTGGCGAGGCCTTGATGGGGAATCAGGGTTATGGAATTAGTCCTGATATGATAAAGTATGTTGCTGATGAAGTTATGTCTGTTGTTGAGCTTGGGGTTCAGATAGGTATTGTTGTGGGCGGGGGGAATATATTCAGAGGGATTGCTGCGACTTCATATGATATGGACAGAAGTTCTGCAGATCACATGGGGATGCTGGCAACAGTTATAAACAGTCTTGCATTGCAAGAGGCTTTAACAAAAAAGGGAATCCAGACCCGGGTGCAGACCGCCATATCAATGCGTGAAGTTGCAGAGCCTTATATTCTCAGGAGGGCTCTGCGGCATCTTGAAAAGGGACGAGTGTTGATACTGGGTGCAGGTACAGGGAACCCCTATTTTACCACTGATACCGCCGCTGTGTTGAGGGCTCAGGAAATTAATGCCGAACTTCTGATAAAGGCCACTAAGATTGATGGCTTGTTTGATTCAGATCCTGCAACCAATAAAGATGCCAGGTTCATAAAAAGTGCAACTTATATTGAGGTTCTGGAAAAACAATTAAAAGTTATGGATATGACAGCAATTTCTCTTGCTATGGATAATAACCTTCCCCTTGTTGTTATGAATCTTAATAACAAAGGGAACATTAAAAAAGTTGTTTGCGGTGAGGGTGTCGGTACCCGCATAACCGGATGAAAGTGTGAAATTATGATTGAATCATTATATCAGGAGATCAGTGAAGGCATGGCCAAATCTGTAACCGCTTTAAACAATGAATTAATGCGTTTGAGGACGGGACGGGCTTCTGCTAGCCTTTTAGAGGGGATTCGTGTTGATTATTATGGTACATTGACCCCCCTTGACCAGGTGGCTTCCGTATCTATTCCCGAGAGTCGGCTACTTACGATCAAACCGTGGGATGTCTCGATTATTAAAGAGATTGAAAAGGCAATATTAAAGTCGAATTTGGGGCTTACACCATCCAGCGATGGTAAAATTATACGTCTTCCTGTTCCCCCTTTGACAGAGGAGAGCCGGAAAAAACTTGTTAAAGTTGTACATAAAATTTGTGAAGATCATAAAGTCACCATTCGAAACATCAGGCGTGATGCAAATGATGTAATAAAAAATATGAAGAAGGATGGTGATATACCTGAAGATGCTGCCTTCAAAGCTCAGGATAAGATTCAAAAGAATACAGATGAAAATATTAAAATCATCGATGGTATTTATAAGGATAAAGAAAAAGAAATTTTAACATTTTAGTTTTTTCCGTTGATACTATAGATTGTCAGATAATAAATTTCAAAAGGCCATAAGGGGAAGGCGTATTATAATACGCAGGGAACCGATAACCCAGTGAAATTATTTATGTGACGGTTTATATTTTATTTAATCCATTTTTTTTTAAGTGCAATCTATAAATGATATCCCCCTTAATTGATCCGGAGATAGACCGCGCAAGGCTTCCCAGACACGTTGCCATTATAATGGATGGAAATGGCCGGTGGGCAAAAAAACGTTTGCTGAATCGTGTCCAGGGACATGGAAAGGGTGTGGATGCTGTGAGGACAATTGTTCGCGCATGCCATGAAATAAAACTTCCTATTCTTACTCTTTACGCTTTTTCAACGGAAAACTGGTGCCGTCCCAAGGTAGAGGTGGATGCTCTGATGATGTTATTTAGTACTTTTTTAAAATCTGAGCAAGGAGAATTGAATAATAATAATATTCGTTTAAATGCCTTGGGACAGATTGAGCGGTTGCCTCAAAAAGTTCAAAAAGCGTTGCATGATACTATGGCGGTTACAAAAGAGAATAACGGAATGCTTTTAAATATTGCTTTGAGTTATGGGGGGAGGTCTGAAATTGTAAGAGCCGTAAAGAATATTGCCTTAAAAGTTAAAAAGGGTCTTATAGATCCGGAGTTATCTCCTGAATCAATTACAGAACAACTCATCGCTGAGCACTTGTATACCAGTGGTATGGATGACCCTGACCTTTTAATAAGAACAAGCGGTGAAAAACGAATAAGCAATTTTTTATTATGGCAGATTGCATATTCCGAAATTTTTGTTACAGATACACTATGGCCTGATTTTAATAAAGATGAACTCTTGTCTATTTTAAAAGATTATCAGAATCGTGAACGGAGATTCGGTAAAGTTTAAAGACTCCTTTTGCGATATTTGATTTAAATGATCTAAATTTTGGTTGAAATATGAAAAAGCGTAAAAAAAATTTCTGTTTCACCTTTAATCTGTTGTAAAAAATATGCATTTACAAAGATGGTTAACAAGTATTGTGGCTCTTCCTTTTTTAATATTTTTTGTTTATAAGGGGGGGGCTTTTTTATTTGTAATATTTATTTGTCTTGTTTCAATAATTTCTCTCTGGGAATATTTTCGCATTGTTTTCAATGATGCCACTATCCCTCCACCTGGAATAATTCTTTTTTTGGCCTACATAACCGGATCTGGTATTATTTTTGGCTCCTTTTATCGATGGTTCAATGTGGTCTCATCTCTTATTGCCGTTAATCTTATTTTTTTAAGCTTAATTTCCATTATCTATTTTAAAAAAGATGAATTCATACTGGAAGCAGTGGCAAAGCAGATTAAGGGGGTTGTATATATCCCGCTTTTTTTGTCTTATCTTGTGATTATCAGAAGCGGAGAAAACGGTATAGTGTCGATTTTTTTAATTCTGATCCTTATTATTTTGGGTGATACAGGGGCATTTTATGCAGGGACCTGTTTTGGCAGGCATAAGTTAGCCCCTCTTGTGAGTCCCGGTAAAACCATTGAGGGTTCCATAGGGGGGCTCGGGGCGACTTTATTGGGAGGGATTTTTTTCAGGTATTATTTCATGCCTCAACTTAATTTGGGTATGGCTATTATTTTTTTCCTCTGTATAGGTATTGCGGGTCAGGCGGGAGACCTGTTTGAATCATTATTTAAAAGAAGAGCCGGGGTTAAAGATTCCGGAAATATACTTCCCGGGCATGGGGGGCTTCTTGATCGTATTGATGCACTCCTTTTTGCGTCTCCAGTGGCATATGTATTTATGGAATATCTGTTTTAAAAATCTATGGCGCCGAAATAAAAAAAACATATCGCGGGATAAGCAATGAAGAAACTATCCATTCTTGGTTCAACCGGCTCCATTGGGCAAAATGTTTTAAGTGTTGTCAGGATGTTCCCTGACAAGTTTTGCGTTACTGCTCTTGCGGCAAAAAAAAATATCAATCTCCTATCTTTACAAATCAAGGAATTTTGTCCTGAAATAGCTGTTGTGTATGATGAAAAAGCAGCCGCGGCTTTAAAAAAAATAGTTGGCCCAGGTACTGAAATACTCCATGGAGAAGATGGATATCTTGGTGCGGCCGCCTTGGGTTCTGCAGATATGGTGGTCTCCTCCATGGTGGGAGCAGCGGGTCTTATTCCGACTCTGGCGGCCTTAAATGCGGGGAAAACTGTGGCACTGGCAAATAAAGAGACCCTTGTTATGGCTGGTGAAATAGTTATGAAAACGGCTGCTGAAAAGGGTGTAAACATACTCCCCATTGATAGTGAGCATAGTGCTATTTTTCAATGTCTCCAGGGAAGCAGTTTGGAAGATCTCCGGGCAGTATTACTCACAGGCTCAGGAGGACCCTTTCTCTACCTGGATAAGAAAAAATTCAAGATGGTCACCCCGGAAGATGCCCTGAATCATCCCACATGGGATATGGGTAATAAAATAAGTATCGATTCTGCAACCCTTATGAATAAAGGTCTGGAGGTCATAGAAGCGAAACATCTCTTTGGGGTTTCCCTTGATATGATCGACGTTCTTATACATCCCCAGAGTATTGTTCATTCCATGGTATCCTTTAAAGACGGCTCTGTGATAGCACAGATGGGAATACCCGATATGAAGGGAGCCATAGCCTATGCCTTGTCTTATCCAAAACGCCTTCCTTTAAATCAACCTGTTCCTGATTTTACCGGCCTGGGGGCTTTAACATTTGAAAAACCGGATATGGAAAAATTTCCATGCCTTAACCTTGCTTTTACGGCTGGCCGTATCGGCGGGACGCTTCCTTGCGTATTAAATGGTGCCAATGAAACAGCTGTTCATTCTTTTTTGAATCATGGTTTGCCATTTGACCGTATTGCAAATATAGTAGATGAAACAATGGACAAACATAATCTGATAAAGGACCCCACTCTTTTTGATATCCTTGAAGTGGATAAGTGGGCAAGGCGTTATGCAGAAGATGTCATAAAAAAATATGATTATAGACTTTAAAAAAATAGACTTTTAATTCTTTTTTACGAATTCTATAGATTGTCAGATAATAACCTGATTTTAAAATTTGGCACAAGGCCAGAGGGAGGAAGGCGTATTATAATACGCCGACGACCGAAGTCGGGTTGATATGCCGGAGCAAATAGTATGACTGAAAGTATAATAGCATTTATAATAGTATTGGGCGTGTTGATTTTTTTTCATGAATTTGGGCATTTTCTACTGGCCAGATCCCTTGGAGTA
>JAUVKE010000418.1 GCA_030592105.1 Desulfobacteraceae bacterium | reverse complement strand
TTGTAAAGCGAGGCTGCAAACTGATGTATGCTCAAAAGGCCATCCTTTATCATAATCAGGCAGCAAAAAAAGCCGGTTCTTTAAAAGAATTTGTCAAACTGTGTAAAATCACCTGGGCAAGGTTCCATGTTCTTTCCACGCACTTCCCTGTAACAGACTTTCTAAGGAACTATCACCTGTTTGTCTGGGGTATTGTTAAAAAGATTAATTTTATTGGGCTGCCAATATCCAAAAAAATCCCTGCTTATATTGTGAGTGGATGTGTAGCAATTGTGTTTTTACTGCTTTTGCCTTTTTGGCTGTTGTACGCAATCAAATTCTCAAAATAAGAACAGTATTGCGAACTATGTGGTTTTTACATTGTGAACAGTAAAAATTAATATCTTATAAACATTTATTTTATAAAGGTAGCGATATGCCGGGTAACAAATTACCGTTAGCAGTTCGATTAAATATGTTTCTATGGCGTTTGATGCATAAGCGCTATACATTACATATCGGCCCACATACTTATGGTAAGCCGCAAATCATCAGTTTTGCAGGAGATAATGGATCTGTCACAATTGGCAATTACTGTTCTGTTGCCAGGAATGTAAAAATCATTGTTGGCGGTAATCATCGAACAGACTGGATAAGTACCTTCCCTTTGCGAATCGCATTCAATCTTCCAGAAAAATATGAAGACGGTCACCCCCAAAGTAATGGTCCTGTCAGAATCGGCAATGATGTCTGGCTGGGGTACGGTTGTACGATTATGTCAGGGATTACTATCGGCGATGGTGCTGTTGTTGCCTCAAATTCTTTAGTAGTCAAAGATATTCCACCTTATGCAATTGCCGGTGGTAATCCGGCGGATATAATTAAATACCGCTTTGAAAAAATAGAAATTGAATCACTTATGTCTATCCGCTGGTGGGAGTGGGATGATAAAAGAGTATTGAAGAACGTTGATTTAATATGCGCTTCTAATATAAAGGCTTTTATAGACAAACATATTCATGGTTCGTCTTTATAGAGGATTAATACATAACATTATTATTCTTTCAAAATTGATTTAATCTTTAACCCAGCCTGTCAAATCACGCCCGATGAAAGTGCTCAGTTATAGTAAAACGTTTCAAATGAACATTTTTCCATAAAGAATTTAAACTAAAATTTTCATACATACACTTTATATGATTTAATATCATCATTTCTAATTCCTTTATCGTATTCTCCGTGTTGAATGTTTTGTTTCCATCATATTAAGTACCGCACCGACGCCAATGTTCAGTAACATCTGAATAGAAATCATTCCCCCAAGAATCATCCCTTTTTCAGGCTCAACACCATATAAAACAAGCAGCCAGGCAAAACCAGTCTCACGAACACCTATCCCTCCGATTGAAAGCGGCAGTGATATAACCAGTAAAACCAGCATGGACACCCATAAAATTGTAAGCGGATGAAGAGCCAGACCCAGCGCAAAAAAAACAAGATAAAAACGGACAAACATCATTCCCGTGTAAAGCAGATTAAAAAAAAAGGCTTTTATTAAAAGGGCTCTGTTATCTATATATAATCCACAATCTTCATATATCCCTGTAATTTTTCCCGCAAGGCCGAAGTTAAAAAACGACTGCATCCACTGCATGGCTTTAGAAAATCTATTATATACAAACCGGTTTAAAAATATTGAAAAAAATATGAAACAGAAAAATATCAGAATAAAAATAACAGGTAACGCCGACGACCGTAAAGACCGGATTGATTCGTCGCGAATAAAAAATAGCGGAATGCCTGTACATAACAGAAGGGATAATGTAAGCATCACTCTTTCAATCAGAGTAATAACAATAAAGACCCTTCGGCCTACCTTGTTTTCAGTAATTTTATACCACCTGACAACTGCCATTCCAACACCTGCAGGAAGCATCAAACTATAAAACTGGCTGATAAACTGGATCTGGATCAGCCGCTTCAGGCTGAACTGAAGGACGGTTGGCTTCAACAGTGTACGCAGCCTCAGGGCCAAAGGGAAGGAACATAACAAAAGAATAATGTAAGAACCGATAAAAGGAATAAATTTTATACTGTAAATGGTAGTCTTTAACCGGGCCCGGTCAGCACTGAACCCAACATACCCGAGCAGCAGCAGGGTAATGCCGATTTTCAACGCAAATTTACTCTTCACAGATATTGCCATATTTATTGAATATACCCAAGGCTCCTGAGCGCATCTTTTGTTTTCTCATCTATCTCGGCAGCAGGCCTGGCAGGACCTGGCTTCGGAAGGGAGGAAATATATTGTTCCAGTTGTTTTTTCATACGCTGGGCTCTGTCAGTTTCAATGTTTACAAGATTCTTGAGCTCACCCGGGTCCTTTTTTAAGTTGAATAAAAGGTGTTCCCCCTTAATATTCCATAGAAACTTATAGTCTCCCTCAAAAATAGCACGCCACCTTCCGTGTGGTGACATTTTCGGAAGAGGTGTTGTTTCAGATATTACAGGATGATGTCCCAATTTTGCTGTTCCCTGAATATCTTCAGGAACAGGTATC
>JAUVKE010000075.1 GCA_030592105.1 Desulfobacteraceae bacterium | reverse complement strand
TATATGGTATCAGTTATCAGTTGTCGGTTGTCAGTAAAAGCATATCGATATTAATTTATCTTCCTTTTGAATATTGCAGAAACCTGGCAAAAAAATGTTTATACAAATCTGCACATAATCGTGAAGACCTCTTCCATACTTCCAAATCCTCAAATTTCAAAATAACCTCCAGTGCAACTGATAACTGCGACTTTGCCGCTTTAGCTGAATAGTTACATATAATTTATGAATAAATATCAGAACTTATTGAAAATCAAAACATTTTCTGATATTTATGTCAAAAATAAAAAATTACAGACTCAACCTGTGCATAACCCTGAGAAAGGGAGGTTTCTCAAAAACATATAATCCAGTTCATATTAAAAAAAAATGAAAAATTTAACAACCCTGATTGTCCATTAGCACCAAAAAATTAAAAAGTTGATTCAACATATTAAAATTATAAATTTACTTTTTGCTCAGATCCACCCTTTAAATATATCCAGGTTCCTCAATGATTACCATTAACAATCTTACCATTCAATATGGTACCAAACAATTATTCAATAATATTTCATGCAGAGTAAACAACCAGGACAGAATTGGCCTGGCCGGTGTAAACGGAACCGGTAAATCAACTCTTTTAAAAATACTATCAGGAATAAAAAAATCAGACAAAGGGTGTATTATAAAGCCAAAAGGGGCTACCTGTGGTTATCTTCCCCAGGAAATAACAAGCTTGAAATCCGGCAAAACTTTATACGAAGAGGCTGAATCTGTTTTTGCTGATCTTTTGAATAAACAAAAAGAATTGGATAAAATCAATATTCAACTGGCCGATCCATTAATTGGTGCGGAAAATACAAAAAAACTTCTTCAGCGTCAGGGTAAATTACAGCATGATCTGGATTATTCAGCTTTTTTCAATATCAGATCATCCATTGAAAAAATTCTTGCTGGAATAGGTTTTAAACAGTCAGACCTTAACCGTAACTGCAATTCCCTGAGCGGTGGCTGGCTTATGCGCTTAACCCTTGCAAAGCAACTCCTTGCTTCACCCTCTTTTTTATTTCTTGATGAACCAACCAACCATCTTGATATCGAGTCTTTAACCTGGCTTGAAGATTTTCTCGCCTCCTACCAGGGGGCAATTATCATTGTTTCCCACGACAGAACATTTCTGGATAATATGACAAATATCACATGGGAGCTAAGTCTTGGCAGGCTCTCTGTTTATAAAGGAAACTATTCAAAATATCTGGTTGAAAAAGAACAGCGCCTTAAGATTCAACGGGCTGCCTACACCAACCAGCAGGCGATGATAGAGCAGACCAAACGTTTTGTCGATCGTTTTCGGGCAAAATCCACAAAAGCCAAACAGGTTCAAAGCCGGATCAAACAACTTGAAAAAATCGAACTGATTCAGCTGGAAGAGACTGAACGGAACATATCATTCCGATTTCCCCCAGCTGCTTCAAGCGGACGCAAGGCTCTTGAAGTAAACAGACTTTCCAAATCCTATGGAGCAGAACCTGTTTTCAATAAAATAACCTTCAACCTCCAGCGGGGGGATAAACTGGCAATAGTAGGAATAAACGGTGCTGGAAAATCGACTCTGGTAAAAATTCTTGCAGGCCTTGTCCCCCATAATTCCGGCACAGTTAACTCTGGTCATAATGTTGCAATATCCTATTTTGGCCAGCATCAGGCCCAGGAGCTGGACCCGGAACGTACTGTTTTTGATACCATTTCACAAATGAATTCAGAAAAAACCTTAACCCAGCTTCGTTCTCTTTTGGGTGCTTTTCTCTTCAAAGGTGATGATGTTAACAAAAAAGTAGAAGTCCTGTCCGGCGGTGAAAAAAGCAGACTTGCCCTTGTGAAAATGATCGCAACCCCTGCCAACCTTCTTATCATGGACGAACCAACAAACCATCTTGACATGACATCACAGGAGATCCTTCAGGATGCCCTGGCCCAATATGACGGCACAATTATTATTGTAAGTCACAACCGTTTCTTTCTGGATCATTTTATTAACAAAGTATTGGAAATAAAAAACAACAAAGCAACTTTATATGAAGGTAATCTTGCCTATTATCTTTCAAAAATTGCAGAAACAAAAAATTCTCACCCCGGCAAACCTGTTTTAAACTCTTCTTTATCAAAATCAAAAACCACAAACAGCAAGGCCCGCGGGAAAAAAGCCAAACAGGAGCAGGCAAACCTGCGCAAAGAAAAAAGGCTCCTCCTGAAACCATATAATAATATGATAAAAAAACTGGAAACAGAGATAGAAAAACTTGAATCTTCAAAAAGCAAACTCGAAACGATACTGGCAGATCCTGACATTTATAAAAATCCGGATACTTTTGCCAAAAGAAGTAAAGAATATTCTGATATGGACCGCAAAACAACTCAACTTTACGAGCAATGGGAAAAAAATCAGACGAAAATTGAAAAAATTGAAGCGGAGCTTATTCAAACATCTATCTCTTCAGATAATTGATATTAAAATAAATTTTTAAAACTACCTGTTCTTACTTATTATTCTATCCCAGATTTTTTTTTCGCTTTCAACCGGCATTTTATTATCAAAAAATAATTTTTTATCAAGCTTTATATAAATACTGGTTACGAGATGATCTATTTTAGATATAAACTCAGCAATTTTTATATTATTTAATGTTTGTGCAATTTTAATATCATCATTGGCCTGTTCAAATAAAAATTTTATATTTTCATCACTTATTTTTAAAAATATCAGTCTTTCATTGATTTGTGTAATATATTTACGGAATTTTTTTACAAGTTTTAAGTCAAAATAAATTCGTGAATTTTTAATCGCATCTTTGTAGCTCGCAGCTTTTATTGTTTTTTGTTGATCTTTAATTTCATTTATTATTCCCTTTTCTTCCGATTCAATTTTAACAAGAAGATCATTGAACAAAAGCCTTTTTTCATCAATTTTTTCGCGCAGCAATATTATCTCAGCTAATTTTTGATCCAAAAGTTCTATTTTTGCATTTTCTGCATATATGTTTTTAGTTAATAAAAGAATTACAACAAAAAACATTTTAAAAAATAAATTATTTTTTTTACAGGAATAATAAGCCATTTTTATATTTTTTCTTTTTTTACATGATTCATAAAAAACATTTAGCACTTGAATAAAAAAACCTGTTTTCCACTCAATCATTATTCATATAACCGGCATGCCCAAAATATGAAAATGAGATAGCGTTTAATGGCATTTTATAAATTAGTAGAATTCCTTAATTCACAATTTATCATTTTCATATAAAAAATATAAATTAAAAAAAATGATTTTCCAGGATGTTTTTAGGTCATGTTTAATAAAAATGGCCGGGCTTGAATTTGCAGGTAATATAATATTGATGATGGGTTATAATGATTTCTAAACGAGTAAAAAAAATGACATCCTTTATTGTAATGGATGTTTTGGAAAGAGCCCATGAAATGGAGCGGCAGGGAAAAGATGTTGTGCACCTTGAGGTGGGGGAACCGGATTTTGACACACCTGATTGTATTAAAGAAGCGGTATGCAAAGCATTATATGATGGCTCTACCCACTATACGCACAGCATGGGGTCAATTGAATTAAGAGAAGCCATATGCCAGCATATGTTTAATACTTATAAAGTTTCGGTGACCCCTGACAGGATTATGGTTACATCGGGAACTTCACCTGCAATGCTTTGTGTATTTTCAGCTATTTTGGAAAAAGGTGACCAGGTTATTATTTCGGATCCCCATTATGCATGTTATCCGAATTTTATTAACTTTGTAAATGGAGAGCCGGTATCTGTTCCTGTTCATGAAGAAGATGGGTTTCAATACCGGCCAGAGGATATAAAAAAAAAGATAACTCCAAAAACTAAAGGAGTACTTGTTAATTCCCCGTCAAATCCCACTGGAAACCTCTTATCAAAAGAGAGGATGGAAGCGATTGTAGAGCTTGCGGTGAATTCCGGTGTTCCCCATATGATTTCCGATGAAATTTATCATGGTCTGGTTTACCAGGGTAAGGAACATTCTGTTCTGGAATTTACTGATAATGCCTTTGTCTTCAACGGGTTTTCCAAGCTCTATGCAATGACCGGACTCAGGCTGGGATATGTAATTGCACCCAGAGCTTTTATCGAACCTCTTAAAAAAATTCAGCAAAATTTTTTTATTTGTGCAAATTCTACGGTTCAGGCTGCCGGTATAGTCGCTTTGCAGGATGCAAAAAATGATATAGTAAAGATGAAAACGATTTATAATGAACGGAGAGAATATATGATTTCCAGGTTAAGGGGGCTTGGGTTCGGGATTGCGGTTGAGCCCACAGGCGCGTTTTATGTATTTGCAAACGCAAAACATATTTCGGGTGATTCCTATAAATTGGCATTTGATATTTTAGAAAATGCCCATGTTGGTGTAACCCCTGGAATAGATTTTGGAAAAAACGGGGAAGGATATCTGAGATTTTCCTATGCCAATTCAATGGAGAATATAAGCAAAGGGATGGATAGAATAAAAAAGTATTTGTTGACCGTCAAAAAATAAAGTGATTTTATCAGAAGAATGGATGTAATTATTTTAATAAATTTGTGTAAGTGCTGTATAAATTCGCATACAGGCAATTAAATTTAAAAAATTTTGAAATTTACGTGTAAAATAGTTTTGTAAAAAACAGCAGGGGAAAAGAAAAATCTACTGTTATGTGCAACCTGTCTTTCATCTATCCTCTTTATTTTTTTTCTAATTTAATATCTTGCAAAGTGCCTGTTTTCCCACCTTTTTTTTAAAATTAATTGTTTGAAAACTTATGAACAAACATTCTGATAAAAGGAAAACAACTTGATATGTTTTGTTTATTATGATAAAGGGATGAGTGAAAATCATTAATTTTTAATAATTCATAAAGCTTTGAAAGGATCTTTCAAAATGACGTCAAAAAAGGAGTTGATTTTAGCTTACTCACTTATAATTATATTTTTTATTATAGGTGTTTTGAGCTATGCAGCTTTTCCTGCCAAATCTCCGGATAAGCCAGTGCGGTTAATGTTTAAGGGGGTTGCAGGGAAAGTTTTGTTTAGTCACAAACTACATACTAACGATGCCGGATGCAGCGATTGCCATCATAACCTTGAGGAAGATGAAACTTCACCTGAAGCCTGTGGTTCGTGCCATGAGCCGGAAATGGAAGACGAAGACGTTCCCAACAGGACAGACGCTTTTCATTCACAATGTATTGGATGCCACCAGGAAAATGAGGCAGGCCCCCAGGAAAAAGAATGTTCTCTATGCCATGTCATGTAAATATGTTGGCTTAACGTTTTAAAAGGGTTGAATCTATGATAAAAAGATCATTTATCGGTATGGCAAAACCGCAGCTTCTGTGTGAAGCTTTAGAGTCTGTACTCCCTGAACCTGAAAAAATTTCAATATCGACCAGGGCCACACTCTTGTTGAAAATGCCTCCTGGCCAATCAGGCTGGAAAAACAGTTTTTCCTTTAAAGAGGGTGATAAGGTAATTACAGGCCAAAAGCTTGCCCTTGCTGCTAAAAGTAGTGAGTATGTTATCTCTTCTGTAACAGGAAAAATTTTATCTATAAAACCGTTTGAGGGTAACTTTGGACAGATGTATGCAGCCGTTTTAATTGAAACTGTTCAAAAAGAAGAAAAGGAGAATAAGTTTAAACAAACTGTTAAGAATGTAACGCTTGAAAATATAAGTAAATACCTGTTAAATTCTCCGGGGTGCTCTCCTTTGAGACTTCTCTCTGATTCCGCCAAACCGATTTCCACCATAATCATCTCCTGTACGGATAAGGACCTGCTGGTTACAACAAACCAGTATATATTAAAGTCTGATATTAATGCCGTTAAAAAAGGTATTGAAATTTTGAAAAAAATTTCAGGGGTCGACAAAATTATTGTTGCGGCTCCCCGTCACCTTATGCATGAAGCCTCTGCTTTAGATGTAACGGTTAAAACCGTGGACCTTAATTACCCTGCGGCTTTTCCGGAACTTTTTATGCAAAATGCTTTGGGCACAACACTTCCAGCCGAAAAGGCCTGTGAAGATGTTGGCGTATGTTTTTTAAGCTGCGAATCGGTTGCCTCCCTGGGAAATGCTTTTGAAAAAGGTGAAATACCCGTTACAAAAACCTTTACATTCATCAAAAAGGATGAGAGCCGGGTTCTGGTGTCAGCCAAAATTGGCACTCCTCTTTCAGATATTTTTCAGGGACTAGGGGTTAGTCTGAAAGATAAAGACCGGATTATCCTGGGCGGGCCCATGACCGGATCTGCTGTATATTCTGAAGATTATCCGGTGATGCCTGACACGGATGCGGTTATGGTTCAGGATTCCGCTGATGTATCGTGTGTGTCGGATTATCCATGTATAAACTGCGGTGAATGCATAAGAATCTGCCCTGCTAAAGTTCCCGTAAATATGCTTGTAAGGTTGCTTGAAGCCGAACTTTATGATGAGGCAGCAGAACAATACGATCTTAACTCCTGTATTGAATGTGGTTTATGCTCATATGTATGTACTGCAAGAATACCTGTTTTTCAATATATAAGGCTTGCAAAGCATGAACGTGCACGTGTAGCATTGGGTGAGGATAATCCTGTGGAGGAAAAGAATGCAAAATAAACAATTCATAGTTTCACACGCCCCGTTTTGGCAAAATGGGAGCAAAATTTCGTCCAGAAGTTATAATACCATTATAGCGGCTATTCCGGCGTTGCTGCTGGGCTTTTTGAATTATGGCTCTCCTGCTGTGGGTGTTTTGGCTTTAGCCATATCTTCAGCCATGATCTGGGAGCTTGTAATGAACCTGATAACCAGGCGTCCGGTAACCATAGGAGACGGCAACGCTGCATTGCTCGGTACTGTTTTTGCCATGCTTCTTCCGGCCACGTCCCCATGGTGGCTTGTAATTACAGGAACATTTTTTACTGTTGTTATCGGCAAACAGATATTCGGAGGGATAGGAAGCAATGCTTTTAACCCTGTTGTTGTTGCAGTGGCTATACTGATGGTTTCATGGAAAGATTTTTTTGATTTTGATGAAGCCCTTTTAAATTATGATTTTGAGTTTATCGCTGCTTATCCACTGGCGCAGCTTAAACATTTCGGAACCTCTGCAATAACTTCTTTTAACACAGTTGATCTTTTGATGGGGAAACAGATAGGGGGAATCGGAGCAACTTTTGGTTTAGGTATTATAATCGGCGGCATATATCTGATTATCAGAGGGATTATTAGATGGGAAATACCGGTCTCTTTTTTGGCAGGGGTATTTATAACAGCTCTTCTTTTTAATATATCAGATTCTGCAAAATATGCTAATCCGGTTTTTCATATTTGCACAGGGTATACACTTATTGGAGCTTTTTTTCTTGCCACAGAAGACTCCTCATCTCCGGTTAATTTTGTGCCCATGCTGATCTGCGGCGCATGCGCAGGGATTATGACTGTATTGATAAGGAATATAGGCATGTATGTTGATGGTGTAATTTATTCAATTTTGATTATGAATCTTATCTGTCCCATAGTAGATAAGATCAGACCCAAAGCCCTGGGAAAGGTTGTATAAAATGCGTGAAATGATAAAAATGGTTGTAGTTTTAACGCTGTTAAGCGCTTTTTCCGGCGGACTCCTTGCTGCTGTCCGTGTCGGGACTAAGGATCAGATTGAAAATCAGGAATTAAAGTTTGTTAAGGGGCCGGTGATTATGCAGATATTTAAAGGTGCATCAAATGATCCGGTTAAAGATCGATTTAAAATTTCCGACGGAGATATTGAACGAATTTTTTTTGTAGGTATTTTTGACGGAAAAGCAAGCAGAGTGATCCTTGAAACCTCTAGCTCTGGTTTTGCAGATACCCTTGGGCTGATGCTGGGAATAGATGTGGATGATGATAAAATTATGTCCGCAGGGGTGACCACCCACAAGGAGACCCCTGGTCTCGGTGCAAAAGCTGCAACGGACCCTTCCTGGATAACCCAGTTTAAGGGTATTTCTGTGCTTAACGAGATTAAAATAACAAATGACGGCGGAGAAATTAATGCAATAAGCGGTGCCACTGTAACTTCAAGAGCGGTTTGCCTTGCAGCAACAGATGCCGGGAAAATTTACAGTAGACTAAAACCTCAAATTCTAGAAAAATTAAAAGACTTCACCAAATAGGGAGATAAAGATGGCTAAGTCTATCACAAGTGAATTTACCAAAGGATTATGGAATGAGATACCTCCCTTCCGGCTGGTGCTCGGTCTTTGTCCTGTATTAGGTGTAACAACGACAATGCAAAACGGAGTGGGAATGGGTCTTGCGACCACTTTTGTTCTCATCTGTTCAAATATTCTGGTCTCTGCATTACGAAACCTGATTCCAGGAAAAGTCAGGATTGCCTGTTTTATCATTATTATAGCGACCTTTGTTACTGTTGTTGAACTGGCAATGCAGGCATATGCCTATCAATTGTTTCAGCAATTAGGAATGTTTATTCCGTTAATAGTTGTTAACTGTATAGTATTGGGTCGTGCAGAGGCCTTTGCATTTAAAAACAATGTAATGCTTTCTGCAGCGGATGGTCTTGGCATGGGGATCGGCTTCACCCTTTCCCTGGGTGCGCTGGGCGGAGTTCGTGAAATCATCGGCACCGGCACCTTTTATGGAGCATCTTTGTTCGGGCCCTCATTTCAACCCTTTTCCTTCATGGTTCAGGCGCCAGGCGCTTTTGTATGCCTGGGGCTTATGCTCTGCATTATGAACATGTTTGGCAGCAAATAGGAGAAAAAAATGGGCGATTATATAGTCCTGATAATAAGTTGTATATTTGTAAACAACATTCTTCTTGCTCAGTTTCTGGGAAACTGCCCCTTCTTTGGGACATCCAAGAAGATGGAAACGGCGGTGGGTATGGCCATGGCTGTTGTTTTTGTTCTTGTAATGGCAGGAATGATAACATGGATGACGGAAGCATATATTTTAAAACCATACAATTTGGGATATTTGAGAACTATTTCTTTTATTTTGGTTATTGCTTCCCTTGTTCAATTTGTGGAAATGTTTTTAAGAAAATCAATACCAGGCCTTTATGCGGGTTTGGGTATATTCCTGCCCCTGATTACAACAAACTGTGCTGTTATGGGTGTATGTCTGATTAATATAAAAGAGGAATATTCATTCATGCAGGCTCTGGTTGCATCATTTGCCTATGCCGTGGGTTTTGGTGTTGCGCTTGTATTGTTTGCAGGGGTACGGGAAAAAATTCTTCTTGCCAGAGTGCCAAAACCCCTGCAAGACACATCGATAGCTCTCGTAACCGCAGGAATACTTTCGCTTACTTTTTTTGCGTTTAAGGGGATGGTTTAAATGATAGAAGCGGTATTGGTAATGTTTGGCATTGGCGCTGCATCCAGCCTTGTTT
>JAUVKE010000389.1 GCA_030592105.1 Desulfobacteraceae bacterium | reverse complement strand
GTCTTTCCCGTGGTGTTTAGAGGGTTTCAGGCTAATAATATTAGCTGAATAATTACAGCGTATATTACTTTGCAATACTTTATTATTGCTTTTTGAGTATATTATAATACCTCATAACTTTTTTTACATATTTTTCTGTCTCTTTAAAAGGGGGGATGTCATTATATTGAATAACGCGATTTGGTCCTGCATTGTATGCTGCAAGGGCCAGGGGAAGCTTCCAGGAAAATTGTTGTAAAAGGCTTTTTAAATAACGTGTTCCTCCCATGATATTTTCGGAAGGGTCATAGGGATTGTTGATGTTAAACGCTTTAAAATTTTGCGGCATGATTTGCATAAGCCCCATTGCTCCGGCTTTAGATACTGCTTTTGTGTTAAAATCAGATTCTGCCTTTATCACGGCTTTTAAGAGTTGAAAGGGTACTCCGTATTCTTTTGAGGCCTTAATAATTAAATGATCATACATGTCGTTAAAATATAAACCAGGCTGATACTTAGGGTATTCCTTAAGATAAAGTTTATATCCGGGTGATGTGGGTATATTTGTATAGTGGATTATTCCGGCTTCATCCATATACATATATATATCAGCATATATTGTAACCCTTGATGCCAGGGTCAGTAAAAATAAAAATGAAAATATTTTAATGCTTACTTTCATTGCAGGTTACCATCCATAGTATCTGGCTCTGGAATATTCAAAAGCCTTCATTATTGGTATTGACCCTTTTTTTATAAGCCCGGGATTTTTAAGCAGCATTCCAAGTCCTGTGCTGATCTTTTTTCGGATGGGAATTTCTTTCATCTCTTCTGGAATATATCCTGCCAGTAAATTTAACTGGTCATCGGGCATATTAAAGTATAAGTTTTTCCCCCGCAACAATCTTTTATAGGGAGGAAATATTTTTTTCCATTTTTTTTGATATGATGAAAACATTTCTTTGCTGAAATTGTTAAGCTCCATCGCTTTTTTTGCAATATCTGCTGCTATGCATCCCGATTTCAAAGCAAGATGTGTTCCTCCCTCAAATAAAGGGCTTGTAAAACCTGCGGCATCTCCTATTATCATTAGCCCCTCACCATATGTTTCGGTTAAAGGTCCCGATGCAGGGAGCCTCCCCCCGGTAATTTTATTGGTTTTGATTACTTTAAAATTATTTGTTTTTATAAAATTATCCAGCCTTTGCCGAATATCAAAGGGGTTTTCCGATATAAGCCCCACATTACAGGTATTATCTCCCTTGGGAATAACCCATAAATATCCTTTAAATACAAATTTTGGCCACATATAAAAATTTATAAAATCATTGGTGCCAAATCCATCAACATGGTATTGAAGCCCGGAAATTGTTTTAAAGGGCCGGGTCAGTTTAAGGAGTCTATTTGCAGCAGAAAGTACCCCTGATGCATCAATTAAAATTTTTGATCTTAATTTTTTCCCTGAAGATGTTTCTATTTTCCAGGCTCCATTATCTCTGGTCAAATTTGTTACCCTGGAGTTCAGGTGGAGAGTTGCCCCTTTTTCGCAGGCTGTTTTAACCATCCATTGTTCAAATTTTTCTTTGTGGAGTACATATCCGTTTTCAATAAGTTTTTTGGCAGATCCATCGGGAAATATTACTTGCACACCATTTATACGTGTTGAAACAGTATGTTCGGGTAGTGACAAACCTGTATTTTCAAGGGCATATTCTGAAAGACATTCTCCGCAATGGACTGGGAAGCCCACATTTTTTTTTTTTTCAAGGATAACTGTTTTTAAACCGGCCCTGGCGCAGGCGATTGCGGCTCTGGCTCCACCCGGTCCCGCACCTGTAATTGCTACATCATAAAATTCATTCATTATTCAAGTCCATGCACTTTCTTAAGGGTACGAATATCTTGCAAAAAGGTCCAATTTTACTTATACTGAAAAATTTGCAGATGAATGGTTATGGATATTCAGATAATAAATTTCATACGGTCAGATGCCAGAACTGAGCTATGAGTGAAATTTAAAAAGCTCTGGCTGTTTGAGCGCAGCGAGTTTCAGCGCTTTTTAAATTTTATTATAGCTTAAATCTATTGCTGAAATTATTTGTGTGACGGTTTATATTCTTTATAGCATCAGATTTTAGGACGATGCAAGGCTGAGATTTCAAAAATGATAAAATTTCCTTTCCAGGCAACGGATCCTGCTGCGCTTGATTTTCAGCATATAGAGGATTTGTCGACAGCCTACTGGTATTCCGAGGTACTCTTTACAGCTATCCGGCTGAAGCTGTTCATGTTTATTGATCAGGGCTGTGCCGATTTAAAGGCCCTTGCAAAGGCTGCCCAATGTGATGAAACAAAGCTTCTTAGATTTCTTGCTGTGTTGAAACGGCTGGGATTAATTCATGAAATTGAAAACGGATGGTGTAACAGCCAGGCTGCCGGTATTTATCTGGTTCCCAAAAATGAATCATATATGGGTGATTTTTTCCTGTACAGGCGGTACATGAAATCGAATTGGGAAAATCTTTTTGAAAGCCTTCGGCAAAACAGGGAGGCTCCCCCTGGGCAGGGGGCTGATGAAGGGAGTTATAAAACAAAGATTTTTGATTATGTTTGTGCCATGGATTCCCTGGCAAAGCAGAAAGTTACTGAGATTATCAATATCCTTGCCGAAGAATCCTGGGAGCCCCCTGTTTTAGATGTGGGAGGTGGAGCCGGATCCCTTGGAAGAGCCCTGGTGCAGACAAAAAAAGATGGTCATGGAGTTTTGTTTGAAATTGCTGATGTAATAAAAGCAGCACGGATTCTGTATCCTGAAAAGACTGCGTGGGCAAG
>JAUVKE010000315.1 GCA_030592105.1 Desulfobacteraceae bacterium | reverse complement strand
CAGAAGTATCCGCTTAGAACATTACAAGAAAAAAAATTACGGAGTTGAGAATGAAAAAAATAATATTGTTTGCTTTTATTGTTTGTACAGCATTTGCTGTAAATGCCTTTGGGAAAACAGTTTCAGGCATTATTACAATGGATTTTGATTTGTCCGGCCAGGCTAAAGGAAAAGAAGTCCGGCTATGGATTCCCCACCCGGTTTCAGACAACCGGCAGAACATTTCCATGGTAAATATTACAGGTGATTATGTTGAATCTGCAGTTAACACTGATAAAATGTTTAAAACACCAATTTTATTTGCCCGCTGGGGAAAGGATGCGACAAAAAGAAGATTAAGTTTTTCTTTTAGAGCTCAACGGGATGAAGTTACCCGACCTGTTTTTCCAAAAAAAGAGATGCCATGGAATCCTGATGATTATGCAATTTATCTTTCTGCAACGCAGTTCGGCCCCATTGACGGTGATGTAAAAAAACTGGCCGATAAAATTACCCGGGGCAAGACTGGTGTTCTGGCAAAAGCAAAGGCTATTTATGACTGGACAGTGGAAAATACCTATAGAAATCCCGGAACAAGGGGATGCGGCACAGGTGATGTTTGCAGTTTATTAAAGGATCCCGGGGGTAAATGTACTGATATCAGCTCTGTTTATGTTGCCCTGGCTCGGGCTGCGGGGGTACCGTCCCGGGAAATATCAGGGATTCGCATGGGTAAAAAAGTGGCCCAGGACATAACCACATGGCAGCATTGCTGGGCAGAATTTTTTTTACCGGGTTGCGGCTGGATTTCAGTTGATCCGGCAGACGTTAGAAAGATGATGATTGTTTACAATTTAAAGCTTTCGGACCAAAAAATTGTTGAATTTCGCGAATCTTTCTGGGGGGGGATAGACCCGTATAGAATTAAACTGGGACAGGGAAGGGACCTTATTTTAAATCCTCCCCACCATGGTCCCCCTCTGAATTATCTCATGTATCCATTTGCCCAGGTTGGTGAAGAGACCATTGACTGGCTTGCCCCTGCATCTTTTAAATATGCAATTGCCTTTAACCGGTTGAGCAAAGATGGATACGGGTTGATTGATACGGATAATTTAAAAAAATTTCTTGATTTTGACCCGGAAGGTCTTGTTGTAATTGATGCTCGTAATCCGGAAGAATACCGGGAAGTACATGTTAAAGGGGCAATCAGCCTTCCACAGAAAAAGTTTTTTGAATATGCTCATCTTTTGCCGGAAAAAAAGAGTGCCAGAATTATTTTTTATTGCAACGGTGTTAAATGCAGTAAGAGCCGAAAAGCTGCTAAAATGGCGATGGAAATAGGCTACAGCAACGTCTTTGTTTATGACGAAGGAATGCCGGTATGGGAAGAAAAAGGTATGCCGATATATGCTGGGCCCGATTATGAGAAACGTATTGAAACCACAAAAATCTTACCGGCAGATCTTAACCTGCTCCTTGGGGGCAACGGGGATAATTTTACCATTGTTGATGTCAGAGATAATAAAGAGTATGGGGATGGCCATATACCCGGTGCAATCAATATCCCACTTGCGGCTTTTGCTTCCCAGTCCGAAGTACTTGATAAGGAGAAAAAAATAATCGTCTACTGCAACTCCGGCGGCAGGAGTTATAATGCCTACCGAAAGCTTGTGAGGTTAGGGTATAAAAATATTTACCAGGCCATTTTTTACGATTGGAAAGAAGATGGGCACCAGGTTCAACGGTCTGACTCTCAGGAAACTGGAGATTTAAGCTTAAATAAGTGATTATAAACATCCTTAAGCTTACATATGAAGCTGTATATAGACTGCAGCATAAATAATTACAAATTTGCATCGCACCGACCCAACTGCTGAACAGGTATTTTGACATATGAATCGTAGACAATTTATAAAACAGACCCTGAACACAGCGGCAATATTGGGATTTTATCCAGTCCTCTCCTATGCTGCTTTGGAAAAATTTGTACCAAAGGGAAAAGGAATACAGCGGCATGTGACAGGTTGCATGTGGTGCCAGAATGGCTGCAGCATGATCATTCATATTAAAAACAAAAAAGCGGTTCTTGTGACTGGTAATCCCGATGACCCGCTGACTAAAGGGAAGATTTGCGTTAAGCCATTGGGAAGTATAGACCTCCTCAACAGTCCGCACAGGTTGACTTATCCATTAAAAAGAATTAACGGACGGGGAAATAAAGCCGCTTTTGTACGGCTGAGCTGGAAAGATGCCCTGGATGAAATAGCTGAAAAATTAAAGCAGATTAAAGGCAACTTTGGTGGTGAATCTTTGGGTATTTGGGCGTCGGGCAGGAGTGCTGCGGATAGCAGATATCTGAATAAGGGGTTTGCAAAACTTTTCGGCACTCCCAACTATGAAAAAACAGGGCCCTTTTGCAATTATGCAGGTAAACCTGCCGGTGTTTCAGTTGTAGGCACACAAAATACACCCTGGACATACTCTGACGATGATTTTTTTGCAGCTGATATTTATATAATGTTAGGAAGTAATATGGCCGCAACACGGCCCGTTTCTTTTTTCCGCATAAAGGACAGGTGCAAAAAAAAAGAGTGCAAATTGATTGTTATTGATCCCAGATACTCCGAATCCTGCGAAAGGGCTGACCTGTGGCTGCCGATCCGGCCGGGCACCGACATGGCCCTTGGCCTTAGCATGATCCATTTTATATTGGAAAATCAGCTTGTAGATTTTGATTTCGTCAAGAACTATACGGTTGGTTATGATCACTTTCGTTCAGAAATTCTTTCAAGAAATTATAACCTTGACTGGGGCGCAAAGGTAACAGATCTGCCAAAGGAAAAAATCGCAAATCTGGCAAGAACCTATGCAGGGACTAAAAAAGTAATTATGATGGGAAACACGGGGGTAAGTCACCACACAAATGCGGTGCAAACCCATCGAGTCTTTTATTTTCTTGCAGCAATTACAGGCCATTTTGGCGAAAAATCCATGGGGTATAGCTGCCTCAACAATGGGGGTATTTCCATCGGATCTGTCAAAATTCCCGGGCAAATGATCCCGAAGACCAGGCCTGAATTAAGCAAGAATCCGGTGGGATGGTTTGAATCCCTGGATAACCCATCCTATCCTTATAAATTACGAGCCCTTATCTCCACGGGGAGTCCTCTTACCCAATGGCCTGATCAGAAAAGAATACGTGACTATATCACCAAACTTGATCTGAGTGTATATAACGGGCTGACCTTGAATATCAATTGCTACTATTTTGACTATATTCTCCCTGCGGCCACCTGGGTGGAATCGGGTGGAGTCTCTCCTGTGTCGGATGACAGCCGTTTTGTATGGACACCCAGACTTATAGAACCACCTGGAGAGGCGCGTCCCGATCGATGGTGGTGGATAGAACTGGGCAAAAGAATGGGGTTTGGGGATATATTTCGGGATGAGTTTAAAGATCCAGTGGTTCTTCAAGACCATGTGGGATTGAAGAAAGGATTTACTGTTGATCGTTTTTTGGCAAAAAAAGACAATTCTTTACGTGCACCAATTAATGTAAAAGAGGGTAAGGTGTATGAAAGGGAGACTCTCTTT
>JAUVKE010000211.1 GCA_030592105.1 Desulfobacteraceae bacterium | reverse complement strand
GATCTATGTTCCTGCTTTCTTACCGTCTCCTTAATATGCCTTATGCCCTGATGTTATCAATTGGATGAATGGCTATAGCATTATTTGCAGGATATATTCCAGACAGGATTCCAATAAATATCGATGCAGTAAACGATAAAATTAACCCTGAAACGGAAATATAAAAAGGAAGGATTGACAAATTAAAAATAATTATA
Organism: Desulfobacteraceae bacterium; assembly: GCA_030592105.1. Next base: position 4,636 of record JAUVKE010000211.1, on the reverse strand, counting down.
GTTAACAGCAAACCGGCCAAGAGCCCAGCTATTCCACCTGAAAATGATATAATAGATGCTTCCATGAGAAACTGGTAGATTATGTCATGTTTTTTTGCACCCACTGCTCTTCTAATCCCTATTTCTATCTTTCTTTCATTAACAATAAGAATCATAATAGATAATATACCGATACCTCCTATCAAAAAAGATGCAAATGCAGAAACTTTCCCGAGAACTGTTACCATATTAATTGCCTGAGTTTTTAGCTCCTTTAAATCCTTTAAATCTAATACTGTAAAATCATCCTTTTTATCAGGTGTTATTTTATGCTGTATCCTTAGAATATATTCTATTTCAGTCTTAGCCAAAGGAATCAAAGTTTCATTTTCCACCTGAACGTAAATGGAATCTATAAAATTTTTACTCGCCAATCTCTTCATATGGGTAGTTAAAGGGATAATTACCTGATTATCCTGATCAGCTCCGGATATATCTGCACCCTTTTCCTCCAATATCCCGATAACCCTACAAGGCATTTTCCCGACAAGAATATATTTACCCAGGGGATCCTTTTTGCCGATGAAGAGTTCTTCGGCAACTCTGACTCCAAGAACAACAACTTTTTTTATGTTATTATTATCCATTTCTGTTATAAAACGGCCTTTTTGTAAAAAAGCACCTCTGATCTCTTGATAACTGGGAGTTGCCCCGATTACCAGAACCGAGGCAAAAGCCTTCCCTTTATATCTTACAGGAAACACCTTATTACAGGATGGAGATACCTGTTTAACCGATTTTGCCCCATTTATTATTGCAGAAGCATCATCTATTGAAAGATTAACAGCCTCATCTAAAAGCTGGGCTTTGGCAGCAAAATGTTTTACAACGCCGTTTCGAACTATCAAAAAATTTTTTCCCATTTTATCCAGATCCCTTTTGGTCTGTTCAGCAAACGAACCAGAAAGATTTGAAACCAGAATTAAAGAAAAAGTTCCAAAAAAAACACCCAGAACTGCAAAGGCTGATCTTACTTTATAAACGCTCAAGGAGCGCCAGGCTATTGTCAGATTAAGAATGATTATGTTCATTTTGTAATAGCTTCAACTGGATTTAAACGTGCAGCCACCAGGCTCGGCTGGATAGCGGAAAGTATACCCACCAGGGAGGAGAGGAGGAGCCCAACGGCAAATCCCTTCCATGAAAAATGCATTGGAAAATCAGCCACAGCTGAAAAAAGTTTTGATGAAAAAAAGCCCAGCATAGAACCGGCTATTCCCCCTAAAGTTGTGAGTATTACAGCTTCTCCCAAAAACTGAAGGATAATATCCATTTGATTTGCCCCCAGAGCTCTCCTGATTCCAATTTCCTGACTTCTTTCCTTTACAGAGAGCAAAAAAAGATTAGCAATAACAAACCCTGCGACAAAAAGTGATATAATGCCTGTGGTTCCTATAAATAAAATCAGGGTTCCTGTAAGTGTTACCAAAAAAACAATTATTTCTTTTGGGGAAATGGTTGTAAAATCGCTCCGGGCCCCAGGCAAAATCTTATGCCGCTTTTTTAAAAAAACCTCAAGTTCTTCAACATAATAGTTGATTCTCGTTTGATCGCTAAATCTGATTTTTATGGCTGATATATATTTTTTTTCATTTTGAACTTTTTTCATAGCGGTGGTAATTGGAATAAGAATACGATTATCAAGATTCTGCCCATTTGGAGTCATACCTTTTTTCTGAAGAATTCCTATAATCCTTACAGGAAAACCTTTCACAAAAATATATTTTCCCAAAGGACTATATTCACCAAAGAGTTCTCTGGCTAAGTACTGACCAATAACAGCCACATTTTTTACTCCGGTGATGTCATTTATTATAATACCCCTACCCTGGACAAGGGGCCATGACCACGCAACTGAATAATTATCCCCCACCCCCACCAGGTGAGTCTGAAATTTCTTGTTTTTATATGCAACCCGGCAAGCTCCTATGGTAACCACAGGATTCACCACATATCCTTCTGGAAAAGATTTTTTTATTGCAGCCAAATCATCAAGAGTGATGGTCTTTTCCACATTTCCGGTGGCCCTTAATTGTCTGTCTCCCCCGATAATCATAACCGAATCCGGTCCAAATTTTTCCACAATATCAAAGGCTTTAACATAGGCGCCTTCCATAGCGGCAATAATAAGTATGACAGATGCGATCCCCAGAGCAACACTGACAATACAAAACAGAGCACGTATTTTAAAGGCTAAAGTGGCTTTAATAGATTGGGCAAAAAGCCTTGGGAGTCTGCTCATCTGGTTAATTACCAATAATTCCATCATTAATCCTGATAAGCCTATTTGTACAATCAGCAATATCAGGGTCATGGGTTACTATTATAACGGTTTTTCCGATTTTGTGCATATCTGACAAAAGGGAGATGATCTCTTTAGATGTTTCACTATCCAGCTGACCTGTGGGCTCATCTGCCAAAATAAGATCCGGTTCATTAATAAGCGCCCTTGCAATGGCAACGCGCTGTTGTTGTCCCCCGGAAAGCTGTGAAGGTTTAAAATTTATTCTTGATTCCAAACCCACAAGGTGTAAAAGCTCAATGGCCTTTTCTTTTGCCTTGCCGATATTTCCTGAAGAATAGGTGGTGGGAAGCAAAATATTTTCAAGAACCGTAGCATAGGGAAGAAGATAAAAATTTTGAAAAACAAAACCTATATGTTTATTTCTTATAACAGAAAGCTCATCATCTGTAAGCCCTGAAGTTTCACGATTTAAAAAAACAAATCTGCCGGAGGTGGGAACATCCAGACAACCTATTATATTCATAAGAGTGGTTTTACCTGAGCCGGATACCCCCATGACAGCTAAAAAATCACCGGTTTCAATTTTTAGATTGATCCCCTTTAATACTTTCACATTTTCAGTAGCAAGTCTGTAGCTTTTGCTTACATTTTCCATCAAACAAAGGGGCATTTTTTTTTATCCTCATCCTTACATATCGACTTATTCAGGAAATATAGATCGTCACATAAATAATTTCACTGCGTTATCGTCCGCCTGCGTATTAAAATACGCCTTCCTCCAGATGTTAGAACTGAGCTATGGTGAAATTTAAAAAGCTCTGGATGTCTGAGCGTAGCGAGTTTCAGAGGTTTTTAAATTTTATTATAGCTCAGTCTATTGCTGAAATTTTTTATGTGGCGGTCTATAGTTACAATCCACATTCCATAACAGTAACACTATTTAGAAATAACCAACTCTGTAGCAAAAATATCTCCAGGCGAAATCTCAGATAAAATTTCACTCTTTTCTTCACCCCTGAGACCGATTTCAAGATAAATCTTTTCAACCTTTTTTTTGCCCAGCACCATGTAGCCGACTTCCCTTCCCGCTTCGAATTTAATGGCGGAGTTGGCAAGGGTCAACACCCCCTGCTTTTCAGCATATATGATCCTGACATAGACTGTCATTTCAGGCCTTAAAAGCTCAGCAACATCTTTTGTTATATGCACAATTGCAAGGTAATATGTAATATTATCTTTTATGATCGGCTGCTGATTAATTTTGTCAATGTTTCCTGTAAAAATTTTATCCGGATAAGTATCAACCTGAAATTCAACAGATTGTCCCTTCTTAACAGTCCCTATGTCGGTTTCATCAACATATATCCATACTTCAAGGCCAAGAGGATCGATTATAGTGACAAGATTCGCAACCTGAAGCCCTGTAACTATAGTCTCTCCTACCTGGGCTGTAACCTCTGAAACAACCCCGCCAATGGGAGCAACTATTTCTGTATAACTCAGTTTGATTTTCTGCTGTTCCCTCACCTGCAAAAGCTCTTTTATCTCTGAATTTACAATTTTTTGTTCTGTATTATATTCTTCTTTTACACGTTTTAAAACGGCGCCAGCCGAGTCATAGGTGGTTTTTGCCCGCTCAACCGCAACACGGGTCGTATACTCCTGCTCAATTAATTTCAGTTCCCTTCTAAAATCGAGCTTTGCATATTCAAAATTAGCCTCAGCCTCTTTAATTAGCTGGGGATAGGTTTCCTTTACCTGTTGAAGCTTGTGACGTTTTGCTGCCACTGCGGCCCCAGTCTGATCCATCATTTTTAAAATTTCACGATTATCTATAACTGCAATGGTATCCCCTTTTTTCACATGGGTACCCACCGCCACCAGCATTTTTGATATTTCTCCTGTTGCTCTGGCCCCAACTTTCACCTGTGAACCAACCTTAAATTTAACTATTCCAGCCTCCACCAGGACACCTCTTATGGCAGACCGTTTAACCTCAACAGTTTTTAGGACATTAATCCCGTTATCATCTAAAAAAAGCTTAAGACCAAAAAAAGATAAAAAAACAAGCAGTATAAAAATTGTTATAATGACAAAGTATTTTTTCAATGTTTTCCCCTATAGTCCGTTTACTTTTTCTAAAGTTTCAAGATTTTTAACACCTGCAGCCTGCTCCAGGGCGGCCTTTGCCTGGGAAAAGCCAAAATTGGTCTTACTTAAAAGATTCATTGCATCTGAGAGAAGCGTATGGGCACGCACAAGAGAAAGGATCTCCCCTTTTCCTGCCTTGTATTCTCCCATGGCCTGATCATAATTAAACTGCGATTCTTTCAAACGCTGGGTTGCAAGATG
>JAUVKE010000042.1 GCA_030592105.1 Desulfobacteraceae bacterium | reverse complement strand
TTTAATGGCATTTTATAAATTAGTAGAATTCCTTAATTCATAATTTATAATTCACAATTTATCATTTTCATATAAACTCCTCCCATGAAATAGAGTCTTTCGGGCAGTTTTTTATAACTTCATCCACATCCTCTTCAGGATAATCGTCCAGTTCAGTGACTTCAACAAAACCTGCGGCATTCATTTTAAAAACTGTTGGGCAGTAATCAGTGCAGATTTCGCATAAAATACAGCTGCTGAGTTCAACAAAAGGTTGTTTCATAAAATTTGAGTCCGTGTTCTGAAATTTCCAGACCCTGATATTAAGCTCACCTGTTAGTACCTTACTCCTGGTTTTCTGTCATAAAAAACAAGAAATCTGTGAGCATCGTCGAGAGTTCTTTTGTTTCCTGAATCTATTTTTTGCCAACTGCTGGTTCAATATCCTCAAATTTCAAAATAACCTCCAGTGCTGGCAACTGATAACTGACAACTGCGGCTTTGCCGCTTTAGTAACTATTCAGCTGATATGTATAGCAATAGGTATAATCTGATTAAAATCTTGAAAAACTCACGCATAAGAGGTTGTAAAAAAAGAACCTGCTATCAAATATAAGTTTTTATAATGATACATCAGCAAATAACGCAAATAGGTTCAACTCTGATGGATTCTTTCTTAAAGATATCTAACACGTTTAAATAATTTCAAAATTTTAATCAGATCATACCTGTTGCGTCTCTTAAATCAACTCAGCCAAATAGTTACATCTGTTATTTGAAATATCGTTTAAGAAGCCCGGCAAATGCCTGGCCATGGCGAGCCTCATCCTTGCACATTTCATGCACAGTATCATGAATTGCATCGAGATTAAGCTGTTTTGCCTTTGTGGCAAGTTCTTTTTTACCTTTGCAGGCTCCATATTCAGCTTCAACCCTTGCTTGAAGATTTGTTTTTGTATCACCTGCAAGCACTTCCCCAAGAAGTTCAGCAAATTTAGCCGCATGTTCCGCCTCTTCAAAAGCGATCCGTTTATACGCTTCTGCAACCTCAGGATATCCTTCTCTGTCTGCCTGCCGGCTCATAGCAAGATACATCCCCACTTCTGTGCATTCCCCAGTAAAGTTTGCCTTAAGCCCTTCAAGTATTTCCGGATCCACGCCTTTTGCAACACCTACAACATGCTCATCAGCCCATGAAAAACCTGATGTTGTTTCCTGGAGGTTAAATTTTTCCTTTGGTGAATTGCACTGGGGACAGTTGTCAGGTGGAGTTCCATCCGCATACTGAACATACATATTTTGCCATTTTATTCTCCTTAATTATGATTTATTAAAATTTATCAAACTCTATTTTTTTTAAAAAAAGTCGTTTCTTTGGTAAAGATTAATCTGCAAGATAGTATTTAAAAAAGTAATTCAAAATATGTGCCATTTGTGATGGATTTTTTGAGGCTGTTTTTTTTATTTAATATAAAACCGAACCAAAAGATATAAGAAAAACTTATATGCAACTGTTTTAAATAAAAAAATTATGGTTTTTCATATAATTAACTTTACGAAAACAAGAAAAAAAATTTAGTGATGAGTAATGGCTTTGAGTGATAGCAGAGTGAAATTATTTATGTAACGGTCTATATAATTGTTATCGAAAAGAATTATGATACACAAGTGTTTCATAATTCGGGGCTGGTTCTAACTTTACCCATCAGATGTCAGAACTGACCTCCATAATTCTAATACCCTGGTGATAATTTTTTTATCCGTTTTTTCACAATCCCCTGTAAAAAGTTCGTAACGATTCAGCGAAACAACCGGGCTCCCAGCCTCTATTTTAAATCCGGCTAAAATTTTACAGTAAATTTTTTATAAATTTATCTATACTTGCATATTCTTCATTGACAAAAAGAATATTTTTATATTTAGTTTTATTAAACATATATCCGCATACTTAAATCTAAGCAAAAAATAAAAGATAGTGTTGTTGTCAAAAACGGTAAGGGAATGAAGTAAGGGCTCGCTCAAAAATAACTTTATATTTTAAGCACCGATGCATCCCGCCTGGCTGCGTTACGAAAGCGCAGAAATATCTTTTGATATTCCTGCGTTTTCGCGCCTTGCCAGCCGGGCGCCTCAACACTTAAAATTGCTAATTTATTTTTGACCGAACCCTAAGCTTTTTCATGTTTCTTTTTGCCACACAAATTCAAAGGAAAGATTGAATGACATCTTCACAAAAAACTCAATCTCCAGGGAAAAAAAAAGGCCTCTGGTTCGGCTTGATCATTGGAGTAGCATTAACAATCCTGACGGTGCTGGCTTCGGGTTTTATGATTGAAACCACCAATACTGATACTTTTTGTATCACCTGTCACGCCATGACACCTTTTCGTGACGCCTGGGCTCAGTCTGTTCATGGTGGGCAAAATCCCCAGGGATTTACTGCCCAGTGTGTGGATTGCCACTTACCCCACGGGAATTTTGTCGAGTATGTTACAGCCAAGGCCATAACCGGTACAGGGGACGTTATCCAGAATATTATAACTGACCTGGAAGAATTTGACTGGATGGGTAATGCGGAAAAACACCGGACAAATTTTACCTATGATTCCTCCTGCCGCCGCTGTCACTTTAATCTGGATTTGGCCCCTGGAATGCCAAGGGGTGGATTTCTGGCCCATCGAGCTTATTTGCGGGGAGATACAACCAAGAAATGTGTCGAATGTCACCCCCATGTGGGGCATAAAAATATGGCTGATATAGTAAATCGTTATTTTAAAAAACAGCTATAGATTTTCAGATAACAGATATCGTCAAATAGTTAAGTCCTTGGGTGGTTGAGTCGGAAAAGAAGCATGTTAAATTTTTATGTCAACATTTCAAAAATATCGAGTCTCCAAATTTTGAGGGGAAACTATCTGAATTCATATAATAACAACCACTTAACAAGGTATGGGTAATTAATTCTACAAGACGAATGGTTTAATAAAACTTATAATTAAATATGAAAAAAAAGTAAAAGGAGGGTGGTATGAAGTTGAAAATAGCCAAAGCAGGGTTTCTCGCTCTGTCTGTGCTGTTGGTCCCCATGTTCGCAGCAGTTGGTGCTGAAGAATATCTCAACACTCCCAAAGAGCTGGTAATTAAAAGGGGATTTACCAAAGAAGCGATTAGTTGTATTGAATGTCACGCAAGAAAAATACCCGGCATTGTGGAGGGTTGGAAGGAAGGCCGTATGAGCCATGCCGGCGTCTCATGCTACGACTGTCATGTTGTGGAAAAATCATCTCCCATGGCCAGTCAGTGCGAAGGGATTAAGGGAACGAACATCTTTATTTCCCCCATGGTTTCTTCAAAAACCTGTTCCCGCTGTCATCCCCAGGAAGTTGAACAGTTTCTTAAAAGCGGCCATGCAGAATTGGCAGTCAGCGCTGTGACAAGCCCTGAAAGATCCGGCCTTAGCAAGCTTCAATTTTATTATGAAGGCGGGGGGTTTATGACAGATAAGAAATTTTCCTGGGTCTATGGAACTCCAAAAGAAGCTACCCCCATTGAGCGGGCTCCCCGGGCTTCCGGTTGTCAGCCATGCCACGGTACCCAGGTGGAGCTGGGCCCGGACAACAAGCCCATTAACGAAACCTGGCCCGGCGGCGTTGGAACCCGCTATCCTGATGGTTCCATAGGCACCTGCACGGTGTGCCATGAGCGCCATACCTTTGCAAAGTCCGATGCCCGCAAGCCGGAAGCATGTGGTGCATGTCATCTTGGACCGGATCATCCCAATATAGAAATATATATGGAGAGCAAGCATGGTCAGCTATATCTAACCCAGGGTGAAAAATGGAATTTCGACAGCCCCCCTGACGCCTGGGAACCTGGTGATTATACTGCCCCCACTTGCGCTACCTGTCACATGAGCGGTATTGGTGATCTGGCCACCACCCATAATGTTCAGGAGCGGTTAAAGTGGGATTTAATGCATAAAAAATCTGTGGTACGCTCCGGTAATCGTGGTAATGGCATCAAGGGAGAGGAGAATATGAAAAAAGTTTGTGCCAACTGCCACGGACCCTCTCATATTAAAACACAACGTGATATGCTGGACAATTCCGTTGGCCTGTATAACATGTATTGGAAAAATGCATTAAAGATGAAGAAAGATCTGGAGGGGAAAAAGCTGCTGGGAGATGATCCCTGGAAGGATGGTTTTCAGGAGCTTATGTATTATCTGTGGCACCACGTGGGGCGTAGGGCACGGATGGGTGCAGCTATGAATGCGCCTGATTATGCACACTGGCACGGATTTTTTCAACTTTTTCAGTGTTTCCAGGATATGGAAAACATATACGAAAGCCGTTTGGAAGCCGGAAAGATTGAAAAATATAGCCCGGTAATAAGTTCGGCGCCTTATTAAACCCCATAGAGCGTTACATAAATAATTTCACTCATCAGCCAGGCTTCTGCCATCCCTGATATCATGTCCATACCTGAAAAGCCAAATCCTGCATAGCAGAATTTGGCTTTTTAAAATTTTATTATAGCTCAGTGTACTACTGAAATTATAACCAGGCTCTCAATTACAATAGCGCAAGGAGAACTTTGCACTTTCTGCATATTTTAATTTTTTCTTTCCAGGTTTCGTGTGAAAATCCGCTGCATATGGTCCCGTTAATATGCCAGCAGAATTTTCCGGCATCAAATTCCCAGGCCGGACAGAGTTTTTTTCTTTCATCAGGACATTTATTTATTATCCAGCATGATTTTTGTGTTTTTGTTTTTCCATTTATACGCGTGATAAGAAACAGAATTTGCCTTTCAACATGGGGCGGAATTGACCGCCATCCCTGCTCATAACTGCGCACAGTTTTAACAGAAATACCCAAAAGGTGGGCCATTTGAATTTGAGTTTTTGTAAGTCGTTTTCGAAAAGAGACAAATTCACTCCTTTCCATAATACCTCCATGAAAAATTTCTGATCTCCCTTGACATCTGCCACTTTGTGGTAAGTATATAAATAACAGAATGCAGCGGTTTGTCAATATCGTATCGTCACTAAATAAACCGGCCGGGATATTAATATCCCGGCTTAAGTTAAGGAAGGTATTATGCTATACTCAAAAACAGTTATGGAACATTTTAGAAATCCCAGAAACGTTGGTATTATTGATAATCCAGACGGTATGGGTGAAGTGGGTAATCCTTTATGCGGTGATATGATGACCATATATCTTAAAATAAAAGATGATAATATAGAAGATATAAAATTTCAGACATTCGGATGCGGTTCAGCTATAGCTGTCTCAAGCATGCTCACTGAAATAGTTATGGGGAAGAGCATTGAAGAGGCAAAAAAAGTTACCAATAAAGATGTGGCTAAAGCTCTTGAAGGGTTGCCGAAAAATAAGATGCACTGCTCAAATCTTGGAGCTGATGCACTGCAGCTTGCTATAAAAGACTATGAAGATAATAAAACCGGGATAAAACGGCCTGAGCCCAGGGGAGAAGCTGAAAAGCATGAGCATAAAGATGGTGAAAAATGTTTTTGTCCATATTGTGATGCAGCACTAAGTGAAGATTTTTCTTTTTGCAAAGCATGCCAGGCAGATCTCAACGAACAGCACTAATTCCCGGGAGGAAATAAAATGACCATTGTAAACCTTGATCATATGTCAACAAATCAGCTTCTGCCGGAAGTGCAGAAAGCAATGATAGAAGCTGTAAAAAAGAATTATGGAAATCCGTCCAGCCAGAATGCAGGCGGTGAAGAGACCCTGGGGATGATAGAAAAAGCAAGGGAATCTGTTGCAGGACTTATAAATTGTGAAAACAAAAAAGAAGTTGTTTTTACATCCGGCGGGACAGAATCGATAAATCACGGAATAAAGGGTGCTGCCTTTGCCAATGCAGATAAAGGTAAGCATATTGTAACAACAAATATTGAACATAATGCTGTGAGCAAAAGCATCAAAAGACTTTCCCAGCTGGGATACACAGTAACCTCTGTTTCGGTTAATGATAAAGGGATGGTCGATCCAGCCGATATTGCAAAAGCAATAACAGATGAAACTATCCTTGTTTCAGTTATGCACAGCAATAACGAAATAGGGACAATACAGCCCATTGAGGAGATTGCAAAGATTACACAGGGAAAAAAGATTATCCTTCATTCAGATGCTGTTGATTCTGTGGGAGTAGTACCCATTGATGTTCAGAAGCTTGGGGTTGATCTTTTAAGTTTTGCGTCAAGTACCTATTACGGTCCCACGGGGGTCGGGGGGCTTTATGTCCGTAGCGGCGTTCGAATATGGCCGATAATGGATGGCGGAATTCAGGAACACAATAAACGTGCAGGTACGGAAAATATCTTTGGAATAATCGGCATGGGAGTGGCCGCTGATCTTGCCAGGAACAACATGGATAAAAGAATCACCCATCTGAAAGATCTCAGCAATTTTCTTGTTAAGGAGCTTCCAAATTACATAGATGAATATCACCTGAATGGCGATCCTGCAAAGGGGCTCCCTAATCTTGTATCATTTGCCATCAAATATATTGAAGGTGAAAGTATAGTTCTTATGCTTGAAGATGATGGATATAGAGTATCGACCCGTTCGGCATGCGCCACAGGCTCCTTGCGTGCGTCCCATGTACTTATGTCCATCGGTCTTGACCATGCAGATGCACAGGGGACACTTGTTGTAACACCGGGCATGGAAAATACAAAAGACGATATTATCGGTTTTTTACGTGCTTTAAAAAATATTGTTAAAACTTTAAGAGATATTTCTCCACTTTATAAAAAAACTCAGTAATTTCCTGTTGGACACAAAAAATACTCCTGAAGTTCATTAAAAAGTTACCGGAGATTCCATTAGAATGAAACAATTGTCGTCTGAAACGGTTACATGCTTTAAAGATAATGTTTATAAAACCGGCCAGCAGAATCTTGTTGCTGAAGAACCCCTGGCCATCCATATTGAAGGGGAGCCTTATTCTGTTGTAATGCGCACTCCGGGTCACGAGATATTTCACACCGCCGGTTTTTGCCTGTCAGAAGGAATTATTAATAGTAAGGAAGATATTGCCTCCATTGGCCGTTGCGAAGCTATGGATCCCAACCTTGTAGCTGTAACACTGACTGCGCAAAGGAAAAAAAAAGTAAAGGAACTTTTAAAAAGAAGGGGCTTTATCAGCCAGACAAGCTGCGGAATATGCGGCAAAGGGCTTCTTAAAGATCTTAATCAGATAATGATACCGGTGGGAAAGACTGCAGCAATTAACGCCAGCCTGGCACTCGGCCTTGAAAATAAACTTCTTGAGCACCAGGAGCTCTTTTGCAAAACTTATTCCAGCCATGCCGCAGTACTCCTTGATGACAATTTAAGAGTTACAGCTGCGGCTGAAGATGTGGGGAGGCATAATGCTCTTGATAAAGCAATCGGCAGCGCCCTTATGAATGGCGCTATTGCAAATTCTGTTATAGCTGTTCTTTCTTCCCGGTTAAGCTATGAGCTTGTACAAAAGGGGGTCAGAGCCGGTATTGAGATAATTATTGCCATTTCACGGCCAACGGCACTTGCTGTGAATCTGGCAAAGTCGATGAATGTCTCAGTTGCCAGAATAAGAAAAGATGAACTTATAATTTTCAGCGGTGATGACCGGTTTAAAAATTTATAGAACTGAAAATTACTTGTTGATTTATAAGCAGCCCCATTGCTTTTTGCCAAACCTTTAACTGCTTATGATGATATTCATTTTCCTCAATACTCATTACTCAAAACTTATCATTTTTATACATCAATTCCCCCCCATTAATACAGTTGAGAAAATTGTTGAATGCTTCAAATCGAATAGTTTCCCATAAAAGAAATAGGCCAGGATCTTTGAGGCATTGTGGAAATATGGGTTGAGATAGCATGATATCCGTGTTATTGTGATTTCATGATAAAGAATTTCAAGAATAAAGCGACAGAAGATATTTTCAACGGTAAAGTCACCAAGGCCGCAATGAAAGTCTGTCCAAAACAATTATTGAAAATCGCATCCAGAAAACTTGATCAATTGGATTCCGTTTTAACGCTTGATGAATTGCGAATTCCGCCGGGAAATAGATTGGAAGCCCTGTCAGTTGGCAGAAAAGGACAATGCAGCATTCGAATAAATGATCAATATCGTATTTGTTTCATGTGGGCTGAGAATTGCCCAATGAATGTTGAAATTACAGATTATCATTAATATATACAGTTGTAAGGAGTTAAAATGATACGAATACCAACAGATAGAACACCGACCCATCCTGGGGAAATGCTGCTGGAGGAGTTTTTAAAACCAATGGGCATCACTCAGCGAGACTTAGCTAATGCCATAAACGTTCCATATCAAAGAATAAATGAAATAATTAACGGGAAACGGGGCATTACCCCTGGTACGGCCTTAAGGCTTGCAAAGGTTTTTGGGGTTTCTTCAGACTTTTGGATGAATATTCAATTGAGATGGGATCTTTATTTTGCGAATCAATCCGAGTCGGATGCTCTTAATGAAATCAAGCCTTTGCCTTTGGGTCATCTTGCTACGAAAAACTCCAACGCCCAACATGGCGCTGGACACTGACCTGAGCTACGCTGCCGCTTTGCCCCGGCAGGTCAGCTAAACGTTGTAAACTTATCGCAGACTTAATTTTAAAGTTTATTTTTCAATGTTGGCTTTGCTAAGAGCCTGTTTAAAAATTATTTACAAATAGCAATTAGAATTATTACCGGTACTTGAATAACGTCCATAAAATAGTTATCCTGTTAGAAAATACTCAATTAAAACAGGACTGACTTAACCGATAAACAATGGGAAACAATTTCACCACGACTTAAAATCTTCTCCTCAAAAGCAGGGAGACCTCCCAAATATGATTTACCCTCTTCTGTGGTTACATAGCAGACGGCTATCTTTGACAATGCTACAGACAAAAAACCACCAGGAGAAACAAGGCACGTGTAAACATTCCCAGAGCGGTTGATACTGTTACAATCCATGAACCCATAACAATCCCGAAAATAGAAGTGTAACGTGCAAGGGAAAATCTCAGGCTAAAAACCGGAAGCATCAGTATACTCCCCAGCAAACATGCTGTGATACCCTGGATATCTGTGAGGGTACCGTTTTGGAGCATTGCGCCTATTGAAGCAGCTCCCACCAGGGGACTTAATATATATGTCCCAACGGCGATGGCACAGGCTGGAGGGAGTTTAAAAAAAGTTGTAACAGGCCCTGCATACTCTGTTATACCTGCCACTATACCACTGTTAATCAGCAAAAAAATAAGATAGGTCATAAGTACAAAGATAAACCCTAATTTTACAAAAACCTTTTTTTGAAAAACCAATGCATTGATAAGTATTGTCTTAATTTTTTTTTTAGCCTTTTCATCGGGCTCTTCCGTTTTTAGTTTTTTCTTATTTTTTTCTGGTTGTTGCTCTTTATCCCCAATTCCACACGCTATAACAAATAAAACTTTCATTATTCCAGCACTGAAAAAAGCTGAAAAATAGACAATACCAACCTTGAATCCCAAAACAGGAATCATTACAGGGATCTGAAACATAAGGCTATCTCTTATGTTTGCCGGAACAGTATTAAGAATTGCGGATAAAAAGGTCTGTTTTTTTGTTATCCGGTTTTCTGTATAGAGCTTTGCAATCATCATGTTTCCAGCAAGAACAGAACCGAACGAAGCTACAAAAGTGGCTCCAGCCTCCTGGGGCAGATTGGCAATTTTTGCCAGGGGTGCGCCCAGAAATTCCAGTTTTTTAAATAAACCCAGTTCCATCAGCACCTGGGATATATACAGGGCGACAAACAGTAGAACCAATACTTTAGAAGCCATTTGCCAGGTATCAACAAGGCTGTGCAAAAAAATATTACTCATTTAATCTATTCTTTCCAGCTCCTTTGCAGGGGTTGGTTCTATTTTAGATTATCAGATGTTAAAGCTGAGTCATGGTGAAAATTCATCCATACAAACCTGTTAAAGCACCAAATATTAACACTTTCCCCCATCAGTCTCAAGATAAAAATATTTTTTATAATATTTTCAAGCAATTATAAGATCCTATGTAAGAATTACAGATTCATGTAATTAAATTTTTGCGTAACTATTCTGCTTATACGTGAGACATGGCTGTAATCAGTGCAGCGAGTTTCAGAGGTTTTTAAATTTTATTGTATTTCAGTCCATTGCTGAAATTAGAACTAAGCGCCAATTGTTTTAGCATAAACATAGCGCTCCAAACCTGCAAACATGTTAATTAACACATATTAACAACATTAATTAACACTTCACTTTGCCGACTTCAAAGTAAAAAAAAATTATTATACTTTCAAGCACTTACATAATTTTATCGAGAAATATTTTTTTGGTATACCTTTTGCTAACTAATCCCCGTGTCCGTGTGTAAATTTGATTTAAAATCTAAAAAATATTTTACCAATGTTTTACCAACGACTTAACAATTACTTAAATCTGGAGGATTAATGTCGGAAACAAAGAAATTGATTTTAACAATGTGGCTTATCTTTATGCTTGCTTTTTTTATCCCCTTATCTGCATCAGCAAAAGAGGATATAGATTCTTTAAAGGATCAGATAAAGCTCATGAGTGAAATGATAAAATCAATGCAGGGAAAAATAGAAAAACTGGAATCAGAAAATATCAATGATAAAGAAGAAATTGCATATATAGATGAAAGGCTCAGTGGAAAAGAATTTTTGACAAAAAAAAATTTGATATTTTTCAATGCAAAGAGGAATGGGACAAACTTTCAGAACAGGACCTGCTGAATATTTTCACCTATCTCCACAGCCATGCTGCTGATTCACCTGCACCTGCAAAGTGTAAATAACCTCAAACCAGTTAACTGCTTAAGGAAAACCTGAATCTTTTCTTGGGTATAAATGAATAACCTCCGGCATTTTTTTAAATGCCGGAGGTTGAGAGCGGATCTCCCTAAATGGCCTGATACAAAAGTATCAACCTTATCCTCCTGAAAACAGTATACAATTTTTAAAAAAAATAGTACAAAGCCACATGGGGATATTTGTAAGGGAATTCCCTGAAATAAAACTACCCGTTTCTACAAAAAATCAAAATATTGCAACATGTGCGGTTAGCTAATAGCGGTTAGCCGTTAGCCGTTAGCATTGAAAATAAGGTGTTTTAACCAAAAGCTAACCGCTAATGGCTAATCCCACAGGGCGAAATATTGACAGATGAGTTTTATTTATAGAGGGTAGAATTTTTTCAGTAAAGTCCCTAATAATAAACATACACGAAAAAAATAGTACAAAATCAGATGCAATAAAGATGGTCTCTCCCGGTTTCTCCCCTTATTTTTTATAAAATAGTGTAAAATAGCATCAGTATATATAAATTTTCAACAGTGTCAGGTTAGAATCTTGAGTGAGGGGAGTTTCGCAATTTTGGCGGAGCAAACTTATAAATTTAAGAAATTTATTCGCATGCTACAAAAACAATTAAACTTCCCGGATTTTTTTTATTGCAACTTCCTAACCGGGCACTACTGAAAAAAAGCATCCGGAGTAAATATGTTTTATGGAACATACCGGTTTTCTTCTGTTTTTGAAAATGACGCACACCTCCCACATTATAAGGGGTCAACTTTTAGAGGAGTTTTTGGAAGGGGATTAAAAAAAGTTGTTAGCGTAATGGATTTGATTAAAAACAGAAAATCTGCAACAATTTTTAAATAAAGAAAAAGATGGCATTGTTGAATCAATCCAAGACATGATGGACGAAGTTAAACAGGGCTTGCAGGGTTTTTTAAAAAACAATCCAGCCTGTGAAAAAAAGGTACAGCAATGAAATACCCATACGGAATATCTGATTTTAGAAGTATTATCAAAGAAAAGTATTTTTATTGTGACAGAACAGATAAAATTCCTCTCATTGAAAATACAAAATCTCAATTATTCATTCGTCCAAGGCGTTTTGGCAAAAGCCTTGTTCTTTCCATGCTGGAAAATTACTATGATGTGGCAAAAAAAGATGAATTTGAAGAAATTTTTGGTGAATTGAAGATCGGGAAAAACCCCACTGACCTGCGTAATTCATATTTTATTTTAAAATTCGATTTTTCATGTGTTGATCCCACCGGAACTGCAGAAGATGTGAAAAAAGCTTTGTTTAATCATATTAATGTACGCATTGATGGATTTTATAAATTTTATAATTTTAAAGGTTTTGAGATTCCAAATATTGAAATTAATCGGGAAGATGCTCTTTATTCGATGGATTCTCTCGTTGCTTCAGCCCGCATGACCCCATACCCTGTATATCTTTTAATAGATGAATATGATAATTTTGCAAATACAGTTATGATGGGAGTTCAAAGCTCTGAAGGAAGATACAAAGCACTTGTGCATGAGGAGGGCCCCCTTAGAACTTTTTTTAAGGCTGTAAAAGCCTCCACCTCAAGTTCCATGTTTGATCGGGTATTTATTACAGGAGTTTCCCCGGTTGTAATGAGTGATATTACAAGCGGATATAATATTGCAAAAAATATCTATTTTGAACCTGAGTTTAATGATCTGTGCGGATTTAAGCAGAATGAAATTGAGGATGTACTTAAAAAGATTGTTGATAAATGTGGTTTTGAAAAAGAA
>JAUVKE010000292.1 GCA_030592105.1 Desulfobacteraceae bacterium | reverse complement strand
TGTCATCTAATCTCTCCTGGAATAACAAGAAAATACTTGAAGTTTATCTTATTTTTTAAAATGGTTATCTGGAAAGTTACAAAATTAAAATAGTGCTCATTCGGAAGCTATATAAGTTCGTACCTTTTTTACAGGTAAAGCCGGAGTCTCTGACTATACGGGTTCTATCCAGCCCATTGTGTCTTTAGTTTTTCCATACTGAATATCAGTGATTGCATCAAAAAGTCTGAGAGCAACCGGGCCTACTTTTCCATCACCCACAGTGATAATTTTTTCATTAAATTTCAGCTCGCCAACTGGAGATACAACAGCAGCAGTACCTGAACCGAATACTTCTTTAAGCTTTCCGGAATCATGGGCGTCCATGACTTCATTAATACTGATTTTCCTCTCGACGGTCTTCATTCCCCATGAATTTGCAAGTTTTATAACAGAATCTCTTGTAATTCCAGGAAGAATACTTCCGTTTAGCGCAGGCGTAATCAGCTCATCACCTATTACAAAAAATATATTCATCGACCCGACTTCTTCCACATATTTGCGTTCAATTCCGTCAAGCCATAATACCTGGGTATATCCATTTTTAACTGCTTCCTCACCAGCATAAAGGCTGGCTGCATAATTTCCGGCTGTTTTTGCTTCGCCGACACCACCGGGAACAGCACGCACATGATCCGTTGTTACCCATATTTTAACTGGATTAAAGCCTTCAGCATAGTATGCGCCAACAGGAGAAAGAATTATAAAAAAGCGATACGTATGTGAGGCACGAACTCCTAAATATGGATCAGTAGCAATAATAATAGGCCTTATATAAAGTGATGTGCCATATGATCCGGGCACCCAGTCACGTTCCAGATTGATAAGTTTTTTTAAAGCCTCAAGAATCAGGGCTTCATCAACGTTCGGAATACACAAAATGTTTGTGGAACGATTAATCCGTTTCAGATTATCTTTTGCCCTGAACATCTGAATATCGCCATTATCAGTCTTGAATGCTTTAAGGCCTTCAAACACAGCCTGCCCATAATGCAGAACCATAGCTGAAGGGTCCAGCTCAATGGGTTTATATGGTTCAATTCGTGGGTTATACCATCCTTTTTCCACGGAATAATCCATGTTAAACATATGATCAGTAAATATTGTCCCAAAAGCAAGAGAACTGTCATCGGGATGAGGTTCTAAACTATCAGTTTTTGTTATTGAAATTTCCATAGTCACACCTTCTAATAACAGAGGTTATTTTAAGCTTTTTTCTGATTGCGTAAAAAATGAATAACTGTTTAGTAAGTTGGTAAATATACGTGAAAAACAAATTGATGTCAACAATGATTTATTAATTTTGTTAGAAAATACTGCTTCTTATAATTCCCATGGCCTGACGGCATGACAAACTATAATGTCATTAGCATTTTATAAATTAGCAGAATTCCTTAATTCATAATTTACCATTCATATTTCATCATTTTCATATAAATTTGAGCTTGATATTTTTCCTGAATATAATATAAGAAAATAAACTGTTACGCTTTTAAATTATTAAATATCACATTTAACTGGTTCACTTTAATAAAGGATTAAATCAGGTATGATCGTTCAAAACTCCAAAGGGCAAAGTCGTCTGATAAATGAAGTGCTTAACAAAGGGCTTTGTGTTCAATGCGGTGCATGTACAGGCTTTTGTCCATATTTTGAATATATGGACGGGAAAGTTGCAGTCCTTGATTCCTGTATCTCCGAGACATCAAGATGTTTTCAGGTATGCCCGCGGGTAATTTATGAAAAAAACAGCGATAAAAGAGAGAGTGGGATAGGGCGCTATAAAAAAATTATTACGGCAAGATCGGCCGACATGGGAATCAGGAGCAAGGCGCAGTATGGCGGCGTAGTTTCATCTCTTATGATTTATGCCCTTGAAAAAGGTATAATAAGATCTGCGATTCTGACAAATACTGATAATAATTCGTCGCCTGCCGGTTTTCTCGCTAAAAGCAGAGCTGATATTTTAAGATGTGCAGGGTCAATATATAATGGTAGTGGCAGCCTGCAGGCTATGAATAGAGCTTTGGCCTCCGGTGAGGATATGCTCGGTCTGGTTGGCCTTCCCTGTCAGCTTGAAGCGGTTAATCGGTTGAAATTGCTGGAACCTGACGGAGAGGCCTTGTTTCAACGCATATCTTTGAAAATAGGACTTTTTTGCACCTGGGCTCTGGATTTTAGAGCATTTAACGCTTTTCTTGCCAAAAATGAAAGTTCCGGAAAAATAATTAAGTATGACATCCCTCCACCTCCTGCTGAAAAATTTGTAGTCCAGACTTTAAAAGAAAGCAGGGAATATCCACTTTCAGAGATAAGACCTTTTATTCAAAAAGGATGCTTGTTGTGTGAAGATATGACTGGGGAAACAGCAGATTTATCTGTGGGAACCCTTGAGGGTGAGCCATCCTGGAATACCGTGATTGTAAGGACTCAAAAGGGTAAAGCTTTGCTTGATGCGGCAGTGAAAGAAGGCCTGCTCGAGACAGGAGAATTCCCTGAACAAAACCTTGGGCATCTTTTGGAATCCTCTGAAAATAAACGGACAAGAGGCATGGAAAATTTAAAAACCAATAAGTTTTGATAACCCTGAACTTGTAACTGCATTTTAAAATATGCCGGAGAAAAAATGACAATAATCAGTAAAAGGACGAGTGGTTTGAAATTGCTTCAGGGTAATGAAGCCATTGCCAGGGGGGCTTTGGAAGCAGGAGTTGTGTTTTGTGCCGGTTATCCTGGGAATCCTTCCTCTGAAATTATAGAAACGCTTGCAGAGGCGTCCAAAGATATGCCCATATATGTAGAGTGGTCTGTTAATGAAAAAGTTGCTTTTGAAGCTGCCACCGCGGCATCATATACAGGCTGCAGAGCACTTGCCAGTATGAAACAAAATGGTGTTAATGTTATATCTGATTTTCTTTTAAATATGACCATGTCAGGAACAAAAGGCGGACTTGTTTTAATTACCTGCGATGATCCTGCGGGAATTTCCAGCACCAATGAGGAGGATGCAAGACCCTTTTCACGTATGGGTGGCATACCTCTTTTAGAGCCTGCCACACCACAGGAAGCGGTTGAGATGACAAGATGGGCATTTGAACTTTCGGAAAAAATCAGGAATGTAGTAATTTTAAGAAGTGTTTCCCGTCTTTCTCATACACGGGCAAGTGTTCAGACAGGTTCCATACCACATATGGATAAAAAACCTTTTTTTAATACAGCCGAGCCTTTTCATACTTTTCCTGTTGTTGCCAAACATGAAGATAGAAATGCAAAACTCAACCAGGCCATGGAGTTGTTTGAAACATCCATCTTTAACACTTATGAAGGTCCTGATTCTCCCGAGCTTTTAATTATATGTTCAGGGTCTCCCTGGAATTATGCGGTTGAAGCAATCGAGATTATGAAGCTGGAGGAAAAGGTTGGCCTCTTGAAACTCGGCACTACCTGGCCGCTCCCTGCCAGGCTGCTGGAAAAGCATCTTAAAACAAGTGAAAAAATATTATTTCTTGAAGAGATTGAACCATTTCTGGAAGATAATGTTAAATCTCTTGCTGCTCAACTTGGACATGAGATAGGCATTAAAACATATTTCGGAAAAATGTCAGGGCATATTCCTTCATGTGGTGAACTTACACCTGGCGTGGTCATTAATTTTTTTTCAGACATTTTTAATCTGCCGGGAACTGATAATACGTATAAAAATAAAATCGACGAAATGGTGGGATCTCGTGTTCCTGCCAGGGAATTCGGTTTTTGTCCGGGGTGTCCACATCGTGGTTCCTTTTATGCCAT
>JAUVKE010000513.1 GCA_030592105.1 Desulfobacteraceae bacterium | reverse complement strand
TTGCTGCCAAGGGGTCGGAATCTGCAAATAAAACATTTCTTTATCAGGAAACAAAAGCAATATTAAACTTTGAAACTTTAACAAATTTTATGACAGAAAAAATGAAACTTCTCGGAACAGGAGCAAGTCCACCATATCATCTTGTATTTGTTATCGGGGGTACTTCCCCTGACGCAAATCTCAGAGCTGTTAGCCTGGCAACAATGGGATATCTGGATTATCTGCCACGCCAGGGGAATAAAATGGGGCATGCTTTTCGTGATATTGAACTTGAAGATCATATGTTTAAAATTTCTTGTGAACTTGGGATAGGAGCCCAGTTTGGGGGAAAATATTTTTGTCATGATATAAAAATTATCCGGCTTCCCAGACATGGTGGCTCCTGTTTTGTTGGACTTGGGCTTGGCAGCGGTGTTGACCGGCGTATCAAGGGTAAAATTAACAGAAATGGAATTTTTCTTGAGAAAGTTGAAACAGAATTTAAACAGTATCTCCCTAAGGAACAGATAGATTACAGTTATGATGCCGAACTTGATTTGGACAGGCCTGTGGATGCAATCAGGGCAGAACTGAGCAAATATCCGGTTAGCACTCATTTTTGTGCATCAGGAAAAATTGTTGTTGCAAGGGATATTGCTCATGCAAGAATTAATGCGCTTGTTGAAAAAGGTGAAAAACTTCCGTGGTATATTAAAGAGCATGTTTTATATTATGCAGGCCCTTCTAAAACCCCAAGCGGGTATTCATCCGGTTCATTTGGACCTACAACTGCAAGTCGCATGGACCCTTATATTCCTTTGTTCCAGAAAAATGGAGGATCATTTATTACCATAGGAAAAGGGAACAGGTCTCAGGGATTCACAGATTCCTGCAAAAAATATGGTGGTTTTTATCTTTGCTGTCCAGGTGGTATGGCCTCGATAATAGGCAAGAAATGCGTAACAGATGTAAAAATTATTGATTATCCAGAACTTGGCATGGATGCTGTCTTTTTAATAACTATAAAGGATTTTCATGTTTTTTTAATGGTCGATGATAAGGGAAATGATTTTTTCAAACAAGTATTGGATCTTTCATTTGCTTCTACAGTAGAACCTTATATTAAATAAAAAGCTTATAACTGTTTAGCTGTTGAAACAGATTGCTTTTTTTAGTGTTTCATTCGCTAAAAATTACTCGATTATATTCACACTTTGAATTTGTAATTTTCTGATAATACTTTAGTCAATATATTTTAAAAGGCTAAAGCATTTCTCATTTTTTAAAAGGAGTTTTGACTTATGGCAAAAAGCATGAAAACTATTGACGGGAATACTGCTGCAGCTCATGTGGCCTATGCTATGACCGATGCGGCTGCAATTTACCCTATTACACCTTCATCATCCATGGGTGAGCTTTGTGATGAATGGTCAGCTAATGGCCTGAAAAATATTTTTGGACAGACAATGATCGTACGCCAGCTTCAATCAGAAGCAGGAGCTTCTGCTTCTGTGCATGGTTCTCTCGCTGCAGGAGCGCTTACCACCACATTTACGGCTTCTCAGGGCCTTCTTTTAATGATTCCCAGCATGTACAAGATTGCAGGTGAATTATTACCTGCTGTTTTTCATGTTACTGCCAGGGCAATTGCAACTCACGCTCTATCTATTTTTGGTGATCATCAGGATGTTATGGCAGTAAGGCAAACCGGTTTTTCTCTCC
>JAUVKE010000094.1 GCA_030592105.1 Desulfobacteraceae bacterium | reverse complement strand
CTGTTTCTGAAAAACGTAATTATCTTGTCGGCGCAATGCTCGTATACAAAATCTGCCCATGGAGCATCGAATATGCGATATTGCCTGGCGGCTGCGATCATGTCACGGTCAAAGCTTGATAGAAATCTGTATTTAAGATCAGGGGAATCAGCAAGATGCCACTGACGTCGGGCATAGTGGTATGACCAGTTATTTCCCTCACGGGGGAAATCTATCCATTCAGGGTGACCGAATTCATTCCCCATGAAATTCAAATATCCGTTTCCTGCTGTTGCAAGGGTAATCAGCCTGATAATTTTATGCAGAGCCATGCCTCTGTCAACATTGACAGATTCCGCACCAGTACTCATAAAATGGTACATATCTGAATCTATCATCCTGAAAATAAGGGTCTTGTCACCCACAAGGGCCTGGTCGTGGGATTCCACGTAACTGATAATTTTCTCATCTTTTCTACGGTTGTTAAGCTCATGCCATATATAATTTATTGGCCAGTCTTCATCACGCATCTCCTTAACAAGCTTCACCCAGTAATCAGGACCGCCCATGGCAAGTCTGAAATCAAACCCTGCACCTCCATGGGAAACAGGTGCCGCAAGCCCCGGCATTCCGCTTATATCTTCTGCAATGGTAAGGGCATCAGGCTTGACTTCATGGATTACAATATTTGCAAGGGCAAGATATATAAGGGCGTCTTCATCCACACTTTGATTAAAATAATCATCATATGATGTAAAAGACGCCTCAAGACCGTGGTGAAGATAGAGCATACTGGTAACCCCATCAAAACGGAAACCGTCAAAATTATACTCTTCAAGCCAGAACCTGCAATTTGATAATAAAAAATGAATAACACTATTTTTTGCGTAATCAAAACACCTTGAATCCCAGGCATAATGGATACCCCTGGGGCCACCGTGGAAATACTGATACAATGTTCCATCAAAACAGCTTAAACCTTCCACCTGATTATTTACGGCATGGGAATGGACAATATCCATTATAACCGCAAGGCCGGCCTTGTGCGCCGCATCAACAAGCCCCTTTAATTCATCAGGGGTTCCGAACCTTCCGGATGCTGCAAAAAAATTTGATACATGGTATCCAAAGGAACCATAATAAGGATGCTCCTGAATGGCCATAAGCTGAAGCGTATTGTATCCGGCTTTAACAATCCTTGGAAGAATTTTTTCCTTAAACTCCACATATGAACCGACCTTTTCTTCCTCCTGGGCCATTCCAACATGTGCCTCATAAACAAAGGGAGGCTCTCCGGAATTTTTAAAATTGGGTATTTCCCATTGGAAAGGCTGATCAGGCATCCAGACCTGGGCATTGAATATCAAAGTTTCAGGATCCTGAACAACCCGCCGGGCATAAGAGGGGATACGGTCACCCCCACCTTTGTCCCAGTAAATTCGAAGGCGGTAAAGATCTTTATGTTTAAATGCCTGGGGAGGGAGACTGATTTCCCATACGCCATTATCACCTGTCCTTGTAAGTGAAAAATCTTTTTTTTCAACCCAGCCGGTCATTTCCCCGATAATATAAATTTTATCCGCATTGGGAGCCCATTCTCTAAAAATCCATTGATTATCTGTAAAATGGAGTCCGAAATATTCATATCCCAATGCAAAATCTTTAAGGGGAGCATCTTTAGGGAGAAGCTCCTTAAGCCTGCTTCGAAGGCGTAATATTCTTCGCTTCAGAGCTTCTTGATAAGGAGAAAGATAAGGATCATTTTCTAAAATTGTCTTTAAAAGATCAGAAAGAGAAATCTGTTTATCCGGTACTTGATGGTATTTATCCATAAATTCCATTGATTTTAATCCCTGGCCCTGTCAACACATTTTAGGGCAGCATAAAAAAATATCACTCCGATTACCAGAAGGAGCAGATATGAAAAAAGATCAGGTGGAGTATCAAAAGCGGTCTTTCTTATCACAGCTGCAGCATGGGTAAGGGGAAGGAGGCAAATAATCTTCTGAGCCCACACAGGGAGACGCTCCACCGGAAAAAAAGTTCCCCCTAAAAAAGCCATGGGTGTAATAATAAAATTGGTTAACATGGCCTGATCCGCATGGGATTTAACCAGCATGGCCAACCATACTGCAAGGGATGCAAAAACAAAACTGTTAAGCCCTATGGCAAGCCAGAAAAACAGATTACCATAGTCAAGGAATACATTAAAACAAAAACCAATGACAAGGATCACTCCAACAGAGATAAAACCCCTTGTCATACCGGCCAGGACCTCCCCTGCCACATAGGCGGCATTGCTTATGGGGGCGGCTTGAAATTCTTCAAAAATATGCCAGTAAAACCGTGCCACATTAATATCAGTCGATATGGCAAATGCCTGGGTCATGCTGCTCATGGCCACCAGGCCGGGAATAAGAAATTCAATATAGGTATGTCCATCAAAGGTTGCGCCTTTTCCCATGGCATAACCAAAAGCAATCAAATAAAGAAGGGGAGAGACCGACATGCTCAAAAGCTGCCGTTTGATTCTCCGTTTTAAAATCCACATTTCCCGCAGATAGACCGCTGTAAAACCGTTTAGCATTGTACCTTCTTTCCGGTGAGAGACAAAAATGAATCTTCCAGATTCACGCGGCGCAAAGTATAACTTTCCTGTTGTTCAGCAATAAAGGCATCTGCCTTGGATCTGGTATCAAAATAGACTGTCTCCATCTTATTTTCATACATCTGGTCGATGGCCCATGTTCCTGTTTGGTCCATCAATTTTTGAGGTGTATCAATGACCACGATCCTTCCTTCATCAAGAAAAGCGACCCTGTCAGCAAGGAATTCCGCCTCTTCAATATAATGGGTCGTCAAAAAAATGGTTGTTCCGGCATTTTGAATCTGCTTGATCAATGACCATATCCGCCTGCGGATTTTAGGGTCAAGGCCCACTGTTGGTTCATCAAGAAAAAGTATTCTTGGAGAATGGACAATTGCCCTTGCAATCATCAGGCGCCGCTTCATCCCTCCTGAAAGCTGCTTTACCAGGCTGTTTTTTCGATCAGCAAGATCAACATAGGAGAGAATTTCATCTATTTTTTCTTTTCGTTCAGCATAAGGCATATTAAAGAGTCTGCAGTGAATATCCATATTTTCATAAATCGAAAGTTCCTGGTCCAGATTAATCGACTGCATAACCAGACCAAATTCTTTTTTCGCCTTAAGGGTTTCCTTTTCAATATGAAATCCACCAAGCCAGGCATCCCCTGACGTGCGCCGGGTGAGTCCTGTTAAAATTCTGATGGTTGTTGTTTTTCCAGCCCCGTTGGGACCAAGATATGCAAAGAGTTCACCTGGATGGACACTGAAGCTGATCTCTTTTAAGGCAAGGATATTTTTATATGATTTTTGAAGTTTTTCGATTTTTATCATTTTTTAATAATATGGAACTCCCAAAGTTACAACGTCTTTTTATTGCACCCAAACATATTTTTCTCAATATTCGAAAAATTTATATAAATACGATCAGGTCGAATCCCTGTCTCTGATTCGATAAATTCACAAATAGATTTTGAATATTGGCCACATTTCTCAGATGGCAGCCCAACACTTTTTAATTGAATATAGCAAACAGGCTCTGTACTTTTATCAAGCATCATCTTTGTTTCAGAACAGATTGAGATCATAATCTTTTTTTCAGGTTTTCCCAGCAGGATTGATGTGAATTCGGATATTTTATTTAAAAAATCCTTTGTTACATCAAGTTTTTTATTTGTTTCAATTTTAAAATATGGCATTTGTTAACCTCCAAAATTTTCAATAGATTTAAAATATAAATTTAAAACGGGTAAGAGGGCACTCTTATTAGGAGAATAGTGAACCAAACACAATTATATATAACAAAAACAATCAAAACACCCCGACTGGCTTTATATATTATATAAAAGTAAGAGGTGTCAAAAATAAAATAGGAGCTTTACCAAATTTTTAAAAAATGTTATCAGAAAGCTATATTTTATTATTGTTATGGTCAAATTTTTTCTTTTCAACTTTTTACAGGATCATCAAAAATATCTTTTATAAAGACATAAGGGTGCAGGGTTATAGATTATGGTAAAAGCAGGATTTATTGGCTGGCGGGGCATGGTTGGTTCAGTGCTGATGGACAGAATGCAGGAGGAAAACGATTTTAAAAATTTTGAACCTGTTTTTTTCTCCACGTCCCAGGTGGGGGGCAAAGGACCCGACCTGAACATGGATATCCCTCCGCTTCAGGATGCCTATGACATAAAGATGCTTTCTGAAAATGATATTATTGTCACATGCCAGGGGAGCGGATACACAAAAAAAGTTTATCCCCGGCTTAGAGATTCAGGATGGAACGGATACTGGATTGATGCTGCATCTGCCCTTCGCATGGAAGATAACAGCATTATCGTATTGGATCCTGTGAATATGGATGTTATTAAAAATTCCCTCAAAGCCGGGAAAAAAGATTTCATCGGAGGCAACTGCACTGTAAGCCTTATGCTCATGGCAATGGGAGGACTTTTTAAGCAGGGACTGGTGGAATGGATGACATCAATGACATATCAGGCTGCATCAGGCGCAGGTGCAAAAAATATGCGGGAACTTGTGGCGCAAATGGCAGCCATTGGCAAAGCATCAAAGGATCTTCTTGACAATCCTGCTTCGGCTGTACAGGAAATAGACAAAAAAGTTTTAAATACCATAAACAGTGATGATTTTCCCACTGAACATTTTGGGGTGCCCCTAGCCGGAAGCGTTATCCCATGGATAGATACTCCCATGGAATCAGGACAAAGCCGTGAAGAATGGAAAGGTTTTGCCGAAACCAACAAAATACTTCAAACCCAAACTCCAATTCCCATAGACGGTCTCTGTGTCCGTGTCGGCCTGATGCGCTGCCACAGTCAGGCTATGACCATTAAACTTTCAAAAGATCTGCCTGTTGATGAAATAGAAGGGATAATTGAATCGGCCAACAAATGGGTGAAAATTATTCCCAACACAAAAGAAGATACTGCCCGAGACCTTACACCGGCTGCAGTCACTGGGAAACTGGCCATTGCTGCCGGAAGAATCAGAAAATTAAACATAGGCCCCGGGCATATAACATTATTTACAGTTGGGGATCAGCTCCTTTGGGGAGCTGCAGAACCGATACGGAGGATGTTAAATATTATCCTCGATCATATTTAAATTCTTGCAAAGGGAAAAAGCCCATGCTATAAGGTAGAAATTAGTCGGGGCGTGGCGCAGCCTGGCAGCGCGCCTGCTTTGGGAGCAGGAAGTCGGAGGTTCAAATCCTCTCGCCCCGACCATAAAAATAGCAGGGCTCATCAGTGGAAAATGAGTGTTGTGAGCCATCCATGCATTATCTTCAATGCTCCTGTATTGTACCGCCTCAATATATTTATCAAATACCTCTTGAATTAATTCCAGAAAGCGTCAGGGGGTAAGTTTTCATTTCTACTCCCTCTGAACATTCTGCTATAGATAAAGACATTGCCCCGCAAATAAAAAAACAGGAGTCAAAACATGCCTGAGGATAAAATCGAAGAGAGCCTTACGCTGGATAAGAGAACCATGGATGTTATAGTGGCTCATATTATTCCCACGTCCAAATACTTTGAAACCCGTTTTGACCACATGCAATATCAGATTGATGGGATAAAAGACGATCTCAAAGATTTTCGTAGCAATGTGGACAGTCGCTTTATCGAGCTGAAAACAGACATTGACAAACGTTTTGAAAAGGTGGATGATCGCTTTGTCGAGTTAAAAACAGACATCGATAAACGCTTTGAGCAGGTGGATAAACGCTTTGAGCAGGTGGATAAACGCTTTGAGCAAATTATTGCATCCATAGATCGCCTGGGTGATAAATTAGAAAACAGAGATGAAAGACAACGATCCTTTACTCTCCGCATGTTTAGCATTGCTATTGCCATTTCGATCATAGGAGTACTAGGAGCTTTTATGAAATCACTCGGCATTATTTAATACATCGCCGATTCCTGACACAGGGGAACAATCTGTTCTCTCAGAAATTCCGATGCAAAATCAGCTGCCCATCCGGTAATTTATTGACCAGTCAATTTTATGCTGGCAAGATTCGTGTAAATTGGACCCTCCGGCTTTAAATCACTCTGTATTAAAAATATTTTATCCACAATAAACGGTTTTGATTCAAACGTATCAAAACACCTGAAAAAATCAGCAAGACTTGCAGAATCTATACTACCCTTAACCCGTCCAACAGTTAAATGGCTCTTAAACTTTCTATCCTTTGAAAAACCAACCTTTATCAGATTTTTATCAATACTTTTTTGCAATCTTATAAGCTCATCAATTTCACCTGCAATGCCTGCCCATATTACGCGGGGACGTCTCATATCAGGAAAAACACCTCCTCCTTTTACAAAAAGATGTATGGGAGAAAAACCTGTGGCCCCATTTTTTATGGCTTCATCAATTGCATTTATCTCACCAGCATTAATGTTCCCTAAAAATTTCAGCGTAAGGTGGGTATTTTCAGAGAGAACCCATTTAACTTTAAAAGCAGGTAGCTTAAAACCATCTATTACCTTTCCCATGGAAGAAATAATATTTTTTGGAAGTTTTATTGCAATAAAGGTACGTATAAGAGTATTCATCACAGACCTGTCTCCAAAACTTTAATACGCAAAAAGAGGCAAACTGCTGCAGGGGATAATCCCCTTTTCCCTGGAGAGGCCAAAAAGCCTGTTAACAGCATCTGTCCCCTCCTCTCCCATATCCAGGGTAAAATCGTTAACATAAAGATCTATATGCTGTTTTACAACTGACCTGGACATTTCCTGAGCATGCTCCATTATATATTTATCTGCCAGATCAGGGTTCTTAAAGGCATATAAAACGCTTTTTCTTATTGCAGCATCCATATTTTTTGCGGTTACAGAATCAATTCTCCGGTGCACGGCTATTCCACCCAAAGGAATGGGAAGGGATGTTTCTTCCTCCCACCATTTACCAAGATCAACAAGGCTTTCAAGGCCGTATTCGCCATATGTGAACCTTCCTTCATGAATTATTACACCAAAATCAAAATCCCCTCTTTGAACAGCAGGCATTATCTGATCAAAAGGGATTGGAACCGTAGCAGGGGTTCCTGATACATAAAGACCCAGTAACAGGGAGGCTGTTGTCAACACCCCCGGAACAGCCACTTTTTTTAATGAAAGTTCCTTTAGGTCACAACCTGGCCGGGCTATCACAAGGGGACCGCATCCCCTGCCGAGAGCAGCTCCCGAGCGAAGAAGTCCATAGGTATCCTGAAGATGCCCCAGGGCGGCAAAAGATAATTTTGAAACATCCAGCTCTCCAGTTTTTGCAATCTGGTTCAAGGTTTCAACATCATCAAGAGTCACATCAAACTTAATCCCCTTACTATCGATCAAGTCGTGGGCAAGCCCATAAAAAATAAATGTATCATTGGGGCAGGTGGAATACCCAATAGATAATCTGTTGTCCATTTTTTCCCCTGAGTATTAAGAAATCAGTAGTACTGGCTATAATCTTGCGCAATGAAACTTCCAAGTATTTTCTTTCTTGCACTTCTTAACCCGGATAAACCGGAGTTTTGTGTAGGGGCGTATCCTTGTGATCGCCCTATCTGATTTTACAAAATTTTCTGCCATAAAAAACACGAATATCAGGGTTAAGGTACTAACCGGACACTATTGTTAAAAAATATAACCATGCAAATTACAGATCAGCTCATAAACCGCCCAGGCGCATCTTTCACATGCAAGGGGAAGATCCCATGCTGTTTTATCCCTCGTGCCAACAATGTTACTTGCAGCACGTATTTCAAGAAAAGGGATGCCGTAATATATGGATACATGTGCGGCGCCAGAGCCTTCCATATTCTCCATGCAGGGTTTAAAACAATTATACAATTCGTCTGCCCTGTTATTGGTTGCTGTTATCGTTGAAACAGTGATAAAAGTACCTTTTTTCAACCCCATCCCATTGACCCTGCATCCCTCGGTTAATCGGCCAAAGGCCAGATCGGCCAGTTGTTCATCCATGGGGTAACGGTTTTTAACTTCAAAACTACCCGCCTTAAATAAAGGAAAAGGAAGATCGCCAAGGGGAAGAGTCCCATTTTCCGATTCTATACCAAGTTCCGGGAGAATCTCCTCGGTTGCGATTCCCACATCTCCGATATCAAGATTAAATCCCGTAAACAGACCTGCGCTCCCTGTTTGAATAATCAGGGCCGGGCGAAATTTTTCTATAACGACACTTAATGCCTGAACAGTATTGGCAATACCAGGACCCGTTACCAAAAGTTTCACAGGTCTTCCATTTATATACCCTGAAATAACCCTTCGCCTCCCCACAGTTGAAGCAACAGGCCGATCTATCTTGTTGACAAGCCAGGCAAGCTCATTTAAAACTGCAGCTGCAATTAAAATATAATCAGTCGATTCTTTTCGACTGTGTAATCGGCTCTTAATCTGTACTACCTCCAGCTTTCTGGCCAGACATTTTTACAAGAATTCCATGATAATAAAAAAAAATATGGTAACTATTCAGCGTCGCTGATTT
>JAUVKE010000380.1 GCA_030592105.1 Desulfobacteraceae bacterium | reverse complement strand
ATACTGGGGACAGGGCTCCAATCAGATGTTAAAGGTTTTTTTAAAATAATTATTGAATTTATTAATAATTTAAAAAAGAC
Organism: Desulfobacteraceae bacterium; assembly: GCA_030592105.1. The sequence continues at coordinate 2,855 of JAUVKE010000380.1, read as the reverse complement.
TGTATTTGCTGTTGATATACCTTCGGGGTTAAATTCAGAGACAGGGGTCCCCTGTGGGGTTTGCATTAAGGCAGATGCAACTGCAACATTTGCTTTTGCAAAACCAGGCCATTTTCTTTTTCCTGGAGCTTCCTATACAGGGGACCTTAAGATAGTAGATATAGGAATACCGGCACATATTGCCAAACAGGTGAATCCAAAGCAATATCTTCTGACCCGGGAATCCATCTGTAATTCTGTTTTCCAAAGAGCGCCGGATGCTCATAAGGGAACTTCCGGGCACCTCCTTGTAATAGCAGGGTCCACCGGGAAAACAGGAGCTGCTGCCCTGACTGCAACTTCGGCAATGCGGACAGGGGCGGGCCTTGTATCTGTTGCGGTTCCGGGCAGTTTAAACAGTATAATGGAAGGTTTGGTTGTAGAAGCGATGACCCATCCCCTCCCTGAATCCAGGGAAGGTCTTCTGGGCACCACAGCTTTTGAAAAAATTATGGAACTTCTATCCGGCAAGCAATGCCTTGCCATTGGTCCTGGGCTTGGAACAGATTCTGAAACAAAGGAGTTGATATGCAACGTAATTTCAAAGAGTTCTGTCCCTGTTGTCCTGGATGCGGACGCTTTAAACAGTATAGCTGAAAATCCAGGAATCCTGCAGCGCCTTAAAATTCCTGCTATTTTAACACCACATCCAGGAGAAATGGGAAGATTAATTAATAAAACCCCCGGTGAAATTAATCAGGACAAGGTAGGCTATGCCAGGGATTTTGCTGTTAGACATAATGTTTATCTTGTGTTAAAAGGGGCAAGAACAGTAATCGCCAATCCTGACGGAAGGGTTTATTTAAATCATACAGGGAATTCCGGTATGGCATCCGGGGGTATGGGTGATGTGTTAACAGGAATTATTGCGGGACTTGTAACCCAGGGATATCCTCCAGAAGCAGCTGCCTGTATGGGTGTTTATCTTCATGGTTCTGCTGCTGACCAGCTTTCCAATCTTAAGGGGCCTTTTGGCTTTCTTGCCTCGGATGTCATGACCTGTATACCATCTGCTTTGGCTGCGGTGGTTTTATGACTGGATCTATATTAGAATTTGTGTCACATTCATATGAAGAGACCTATCTGTTTGGGGAATCTGTCGGGGCATCTCTTTTTCCCGGCACAATTATTGCGTTGACAGGGGAACTGGGATGTGGAAAGACTTCCTTTGTAAAAGGATTGGCATCCGGTATGGGTATTTCAAAAAATTATTATATTACCAGCCCCACCTTTACCTTGATAAATGAATATCCCGGCAGGCTCCCTTTATGCCATGTGGATCTTTACCGTATCTTTTCTGTAGATGATTTACATGGAATCGGCCTTGATGAGATTCTTAATAGGGGATCTGTGGTTGCCATTGAATGGGCTGACAAAATGGATGAAAAATATTTTTCACAAAATTTTACAGTTCATTTTGAATTTATTGATGATAATTCCCGGCAAATAAGTATAACCCCATATGGAGATGAAGCAGTTAGCCTGCTGAAAAAATATAGATGATCCCATAGATTTCCACACAAATAACTCTACTCCGTTATATACCTTAAGACAATTATTTTAAAAAGGCCAGAGGGGGAAGGCGTATTATAATACACAGGCAGCCTATAAGGATCGGAAATGAAATTACTTGAACGAAATTGTTTGTCTTTTGGTCTATCTACTGCGTTACATCAAAGGCCGAATACATCAAGTATTCAACCTTTAATGCGCCTTGTATATGAACCAAAATCCTTCACAATTTCGTTCAATTTATATAATTTACGATCCTAAGAAATAAAAGCAGCTTAAACGGGAATTTCGCCCCATTTGTCAGCAACCAGCAGGGATAGCTCCTCCTTAACAGCATTTTCATCTATGAAATATTTGACCTGCTGATTCTTTATGGCATAGTTGAAGAATTTTGAAATGATTATTTCAGCATCAATCTCTGAATAATTAATTAACTTATGTGCTATATAGGCAGGTACATAGTATGAAATTTTTTTTTTAAAGCGTACAATTCATACTTATCATCATTAATATCTTTTGCCAGCAGAACAACTTTTCCTTTTAAAAGATAAAATTCCTCTCCGGCATATTCAGGGTAGTGATAATGGTCACCCCTTGCCTGTTTTGGCGATATTGTCTCAAATTGTATTTGAAGGCCATTTTTAAGCTGACTTAATTCCTTTGTGGTATAGCGAAATGGTACCTGGAGCACCCCGGTTTCGGATTCGTGATAATCAAAGATTTTAAGCTCTATTCCCAGCTGACTTTGCTCTGGTTCTATTAACACCTTATTTGAAGACAAATCGGTTTTATCCTTTTTTTTCATTTTGTAATAATTTTAAAGTAGTCTCCACTATTTCAAAAGCTTCAGGACTTTTGGTTACAACCGCATCAGCCCCTGCTGCAAGGGCACTTTTTTTAAAGGAAGGTTCATTATCTCCGCTAAACAGGATTAATTTTACGTCATCAAAATCTTTTTTTTCACGGATTTTTCTGCACAGCTCTATCCCGTACAATCCTGGAAGTATATGGTCAATGATGGCAGCGGCAGGTTTCTGGTTGATGATCATATTAAGACCGTCGGGGCCGTTATCTGCTGTTAAAGGTATGAACCCGGCTTTTTGAAAAAGTCGGGTATAGAGTCTGCGAATTACAGCATTATCATCAATTATAATAATTGTTCGTTTTTTAGATGCTTTTGATGTAAAATCATCTAAGAGTCTTAAATCATTAATAATAAGAACCTTATCCTTTTTTTTTTTAGCCTCATGCCCGCATCAGGAAAAATAAAATCGCTGTTTTTTCTTATAAGGCCTATAATTGTT
>JAUVKE010000065.1 GCA_030592105.1 Desulfobacteraceae bacterium | reverse complement strand
TCCCGGGAATCCTCATTTTTAACGGTCACATCCATGCGGGAAAGAAGATTGCGGAACGTAGCCGGTTTCTGTTTGCCGTAGCTCCCCTTGCCGTAGGCGTGGGCTGAATAACGGATGTAGTTATTCCCCAGGTCTTCCTGGGTTTCCCAGTTTTTGGATTCAATCAGCTCGGATACTCCAGCTCCGTAAGTGCCTGGCGGACAGCCAAAGACCCGGAATGTGGCTTCCCTCTTAGCCTCTTTTTCCGTCATACCTTCTTTTATATAACTTTCCACATCAAGCAAAACATTGCGTCTCAGAATATTGGACTCCGGTGATTCATTTAAGGCAGCCACAATCCTGGCAGCCTCATCAATCCGTTCCACAAGATTTGGAAAGGAATCTCGAAAAAATCCTGAAATCCGTGGTGTCACATCCAGGCGGGGGCGTCCCAGTTCAATTAAGGGGATCACCTCAAGACCGGTTACATTCCCGCTTCCTTTAGCCCAAACAGGTTTTACTCCCATCAGGTAGTAAATCTCTGCAATATCATCACCCTTACTCCGCATGGTAGAACCGCCCCAGACAATGATTCCGATGTTTTCCGGATATTTTCCGGATTCATTGAGACACCGTTCGATCAAGGCGTCGCCAAGCTTTTTGCCCACATCCCATGCTCCCTGTGTTGGAATCTTATGGGGATCAACAGAATAAAAATTTTTCCCTGTAGGTAGTATATCTGCCTGACCACGAGTAGGCGCCCCTGATGGTCCAGGCAAAACAAAGCTGCCGTTAAACCCCATAAGACTTGAATCAATTTCCTCTGTAACCAGTCTGATATTAGGTGTTAATACTTCGGAAATGTAGCTTAAAGCTGCGGCCACACTTATATTGCTGCTGCCCAGGCATGATTCAACAATTCTATCAATAAAGGCAGTGTCAAACTGGTTTTCTTCCAGCTTTTTTACCATGCTCAGCCCTGATTCATGGGCAGTTTGTATAATCTGCCCACCGGTTTTCCCTTTAAAATGGGAAAGCATTTTGCCTTTATTTGTTAAAAGTTCATCATAATCATATCCCAAGGCACTCACAACAGATTCACGCAAAGAAGGGACAGATCCATTTGAAAGACGAGTGAGCTGCACAAGAAACTCAACCAGCCGGTCATCTTCCGGAGCCTTGCCCATAATATGCAGGCCATCGTTGATCATGGTGTCGCCAAGTTCAGACAGATAAGAGTGAAGTTTTTCCAGAAACAGATCAAAATCTGCAAAAGCCTCTTTTTCATCCATCTCAAGATCTTTATCAAGATCCGCCTGGCAGACCGCTTCCCAGATCATGGAACGAAGAATCGGCAGCTTTCCGGGATCTTCTATTTTTGCATCAGTATATTCTTTTAAGACATTTTCCACCTTTGCCAAATCTTCGTAAAGATCGGCATTGGTAAAAACAGGGGTAAGATGATCAATTATGCAGCAGTATGACCGGCGTTTGGCCTGGGTTCCTTCACTGGGATCATTGATGATATAAGGATAAATATTCGGCAGATCCATGATGGCAAGATCAGGATAACACTCTTCCGAAAGCCCCAGCGCCTTTCCGGGAAGCCATTCCAAAGAACCGTGCTTACCCACGTGCATTACGGCATCCGCTTTAAAAACATCCTTGATCCAGCGATACTGAGCAAGGTAATGATGGGGCGTAGAAAGATACATATCGTGATAAATCTTGTCAATATTCTCAAAATAACCGCGGGGGGGCTGGATGGTAATAAAAAGATTACCGTTAATCAAACCTGCAAAATGCATCTTTTCTTCATGCACAAAAAGATCTCCTGGAATTTTACCCCAGTCTGCTGTCATTTTTTCCCTGATGGATGGAGGCAGAGCTTCATGCCATGGCAAAAACAAATCTCTTCCAGCGTGGGCTTCGGCCCTTTCTGCCATACGTTCTGGTGTCAGCCAGCGCTGATCACAGGTCATTTTATCCAGCAGATCCTTTGCAAGCTCATCTCCGGTTTCATAGGTTTGATCAACCTGAAAACCTTCTTTTTTCATCCGATCCAAAAGAAGCTTTACACTTTCAAAACTGTCCAGACCCGCAGCACAGCCGATCCGGTCGTTTCTTGGTGGATAATGATGAAAAATTATGGCAATCCGTTTATCCTGATTTTTTATTTTACGTAGTCTTGCCCAGTTCATAGAGAGAGAAACCATCTTTGCAACACGGTCGGGTATCGGAATATTTTTTGCAAGCAGAGCGCCAGTGAGCGGGTCAATCTCCCCTTCTTCCCGCGTGGCTACAGGCACGGTAATAAGAGCTCCATCAAATTCAGGCTGAGCCACCGAATAGGAAACACTCATGGTGGATATTCCCTGCAGCCCCTCTTTCCATTCCGCATAAGAGTTCATGGTAATTATAGCCTGAATAAAAGGGACATCCAGTCGCGACAGCAGGTCTTTATACTCTGGAGCAGACAGAGTCAATGAGAACATCATGGGGTTGATCAGAACATCAATAACAGATTTTCCATTTTCCATAAAAAATTGTTCTACAACATAGTCAGCTCCCTGATTACCCCGATCCGCATCCTTATATCTGAGATGAAACACGCATATGACATTGGCTCCGCAACGCTCGAACTCACGGATAATAGAGTCTATATAGACAAGATTATCATTAAGCCAGTAGGATTGATAAAACCAGATACCCACCGTGATCTTTTTTGGATCTATTTTCTTTTTTTGATACTCTTTCAAATTTGGAATTCCCTGAAAATCAGGGTGATAAATCCCTTCTTGAGGAAGAGTTTCCGGAGATTTACAAGAAATTTTATCCTGAAACAGTAAATTATAAAGATAGCAAAACAGATTGCAAAAATTCATCCGTCCGCCGTGCATCAGGTAGCGGTTTAAAGTATCCCACCTGTCTGTACCAAAATCATGATCATGCTCCCTGGCAGCCAAAAACCCGTCTTCATCACCCCCCTGGGGATGAATATGCAGCCAGGGTATTTTTTCGCCATTTTTTTTCTTTTCAAAAATGGATTCCATCAGAACATCAAAAGCAGGACAGGATTCTTTACCTCCATGAAGGACAATCAAAACAAAGTCAGAAGCAAGTGCGTTTTTGACAAAGGCTTTTATCCTGGATTCATCAAAAAGCTGCTGACCTGTCCTGGCGATAACCCTGATTTTGCCGCCCTGTTTTTCATATTGCCGCACACCCGCACTCAAAGATGGGATCTCCATGGAAGTGGCAGTAAAATAACAAAGGGTAAACGGTTTCATTTAAGACTCCTTGATAAGTAAACTGAGCAGCTATCGATTAGCAGTTAGCCTTTAGGACTCAGCATAAAATAATTTCGATATATTGTTAAAATCATTGCTTCCCCCGATGGGTGATAATTTTATATTCAGACAACGCACGTGTACAACAGCTAATTGCTAACAGCTAAAAACTAATCGCTAATCTCAGTGATATATTCTTCCCACAGGGTCTGATACATAACACATGTAAGGCGCCGGGCTTGAGCATCATTATAATACAGCCTGCTGGGACAATCACCGGGACAGAATCCGGAAACAGGACAATCATTGCATTGTTCGCCGGGCAGGCTGTATTCTGCCAGCAAAGAAAGATTCTTTTTTTTGGGCGCTCCAACGGTTCCACAGGCAAAATATGGGTCACCTGCAGTTTGCGAGCATGGATAAATCGTGTCGTCAGGATGAATCGCCATTGCTTCTCCTTGAAACGCGTGACAAAAATGAAGCTGATTACCTTTTTGGGCAGCCTGCTTTAGTGATTCCAGTTCCCTGAGCTCGATCCGATGTGAACGGTTTGCGTTGATCCAGCCAAGCGTGTGCATTAATTTTGTTAATCCGTTTTTCAATTCTGCGGAAGACGGAAGGCTCACACAATTACTTTTAAGTACGTGCCCCCGGCAAACCAGAAGATCCAAAGCAATACCCCTGGCCGTGGGAAAAGAACTGAGCAGCAGTGCCAGTTGATCCATTACAGCAACGTTTTGCTTTGTTACGACACACGTTATTCGAAAGGGTATATCATGATCCGACAAAAGCTTTAATCCCCTGATAGTTGAGCCTGATTTCCCACGGAGTTTTTCATGAAAAACCAGCGGTCCATCCAGACTGACTCCTACCTGGATGTCGTAATGCTTAAACATTTTTATCAATGAGGCATCCAAAAGAGTTCCATTGGTTTGAATTCCTATGGTAGCGGCCCACCCCTCTTTACGGATAAGAGAAGCCACCCATTCTATTAATTCCGGTTCAAGAGTCGGTTCTCCTCCTGTTAACTGGACATGAAAAGTACGTCCGGTTGCAGCGGCAAGACGCAAACCTTTTTCAGCAATCTCCCGAGGCATGCTCTGAATATGGCCGCGCTCTTCTCTGTAGCAGTATGCGCAGTGAAGATTACATTCCGTTGTCAGCAAAAGCACAAGGTATCGGGGATATTTACTCATAGCCAAAGTCTTTGCCCTAAAGATTGATGCCAGCTCATTCCTTTTGACTTCCCCTTCCGAAAAACATATTATTAAAATATGAAAGTAATCAAAATATGGGGGGAAAACAAAAAATGACTATATTAGGCATATTTTTTTATTGTTCTCAGTATAATCGGCATAGCAGGCATAATTTACATTCTTGTTGATAAAAAGCATTTCAAAGATAAAGAAGTTTGAATCTGCTGCAAAAAATTGTGTATATATTCATGGAATCATTGAAATCACCGTAGGGCGGATTCCATATCCGCCCTATCCATATCCGCCAAAATGACATGGGGGTAGAAATGGATTCTGCCCCTACACCATAAATATCTCATTGCATTTACAGATATCGACAGAATCAGCGGCGCAGCCAGAAGGAGCAATAGAGCTAAATATGTTATTGGTTTCATCTCATACCTCCAACAAGTTAACCACCTGCAAAATTTGTAGCTAATTTTTTCATTATCATTTTCGTGTTTTTTATGACAGGGTTTCAGGAATAAGGTACTAATAGCTAATCGCTCAACTCAGGTTAAAATAAAAGCCCCATCTTTTCCAAAACTTCAGTCTCATCAAAGCATTTAATCAACCTTTCGGAATTGAAACCGTCCAATAAACTATTGCTTTTCCTGCGCATCGTAATAACCCTTTTATTCTGCTCAAGAGCATATTTAACAAGTTCTATATTCCTTTGGTTTAAATCTCCGGCCAGGAATCCTGTATCAATTATAAAATCAGCCTGCTTTAGCAATGCAGCGGCCATGTTAAACTGATCCTCTGAGATCAATTCCATTGGAGACTGTGCCACACATTCTGCTCCCAATGATCCTGCCACATAATAATCAAGATCATTAGCATGCAGGACTCCGGTTGTAATCTGAAAACCTTTTTTAGCCAGCAGCCGGTACAATACTGCTCCGGTTCCCATGCCAGCCACCACAAAGGCTTTGCCCCGCTTGCCATTGCCACAAAATTCTATACTTCCCAAAGCAGGATTAAAATTAGCATCATCAAAATCATACAGCTCTGCCACAGCATTACCGCTAAGACTCTTTTCAGGGGGACCGATGCCGGTTACAGCTCCGTTTTTTACTAGGCCCACACAATCCGAAATCTTGAAAGCAATATCTACATCATGCAGTGAAGCAATAATTGTAATCCCTTTTTCCATGCACATTTTTCGCAGGATACTCATCACATCCATACGGTGCTTTAAATCAAGATGCATGGTCGGTTCATCAAGAATTATCACCTCAGGCTCCTGGGCCAGCGCCCTGGCAAGATAGACTTTCTGCCTCTCACCGTCACTTAAATTAGCCAGCTGCCGATTAGCAAGTTCCGTGGCGTTAACCAGCGCCAGGGCGGAACTGATCTCGTTAAGGTCTTTTTTTTGCAGCCTGCCAAAAAAATCAGTATGAGGATAACGCCCCTGGGCAACGAATTCAACAACAGTAAAGAGTCCGGGAGATACTTTTTCCGTTAAAACCACAGCTATAATTCCGGCCAGTTCAGTCCTTTTATAATCGGCAATATTTTTTCCGTTTACCAGGATAGTTCCGCTCAGCGGTGTATGTAAACCGGCCAGAGTTTTAAGCAGAGTAGTTTTACCGGCTCCGTTTGGCCCTAGAAGAGAGACAAAGAGACCTTTTTGAAAAGATAAATTAACCGAATTGAGAACAGGAATCTTTTTATAACCCACAGACAGGTTTTGGATATCAAAAACAAAAGAGGTATTATTCATACAGAGGTGCTCCTTTTTAAGAGCAGGATAATGACAATAGGCGCCCCGAAAAAAGATGTAATTGCGCTTATTGGAAGTTCAACCGGAGCAAAAAGAGACCTGGCTATCAGATCACAAAAGCAGGTTATGGTTCCTCCAAGCAGTACCGAGCCAGGAATAAGAATCCTGTTATCAGAAGTGGAAAAGATCAGGCGTGTTATATGGGGAACTGCCAGTCCGATAAAAGCAACCGGTCCTGCAAACGATGTTACAAGGCCTGCCAGCCCGCAGGAGCAAAACAAAATTAAAATTCGAAACAGCTTTATATTAACGCCCATGGAGCAAGCGTATTCTTCACCAAGAAGAAAAGCATTTAAAGGTTTGCTCAACCCAAAGGCTAAAATCAGCAGTAACCCTCCGGCAAAGATCATAACATTAAGTTCTGACCCCTTGAATCCGGAAAAGCTGCCGAGTTGCCAAAGAATAAAACCTTTAACATTTTCGGCCTCGGCAAAGGCGATAATTACACTTGTAACAGCATGACAAAGATACCCGATCATCAAACCTGCGATGAGCAGAGTCACCCCGCTTTTTACTCTGGAGGCGATGCCCACGACAAGAATCATTGCGCCGCTTGCACCGATAAAAGCCGCCAAAGTAACAAGAAACGGATTCAACCCGGGCATACCAAATCCCAGAGCCGTCAGCATTACAAGTGACACCACCAGGGTCGCCCCGGATGATATGCCCAGGATAAAGGGTCCCACAATGGGATTACGAAAAAAAACCTGAAGCAGCAATCCTGCAACAGCAAGATATGCGCCGCCCAGGATTGATGCCATTGCCCTTGGAATTCTTATTTTCCAGACAACAAACCCCTCGGTTGTTTCAGTAAAATGTTTAAAAATAATATTAAAAAAATCAGACAGGCTTATATTCATTGAACCGGTGGTAATGTTAATCCCACCAGCAGCAATTAACAAAAAAAGCAGCATAAAAAAAAAGAGATAAAGTCTCTTTTTGTTATGAAAAACTATTTCCCTGGTCATATTATTCATTTATTTCATCAATTTGTGATAGTTCTTTAAAAAAATTATAGTCAAAATCCTTAAAAAGTTCAGGGTGGAGCATGGCCGCTACTTCCATTATAATTTCATCTATACGGTCAGCGGATTGGGAATAATGTTTCAAGGGAGAAAACACTTTCCCGGAGTTCAAAGGCTTGATCTTGCTGATAAGAGGATTTATTCGTGCAATGGCAGCCTTGGAGGTTGCGCCTGTTTCCGGAGTACGATAAGTAATAAGACAATTTGCATCCATTCCGCTGGAAATAAACTTTTCCAGTGTAATTTCGATTCAGGCCGCGCCTGAAACATCATCAAAAACATATTCACCTCCGGCATGGTGGATAATTTCCGCCACCCAGGAATTTCCAGGTTCAATCAAAACTCTTTTTTCATAAATATCACCCCAGATAACCTTAGGACGCTGACTGACCGAAGCGGTTATTGCACCTATTTGATCCACTGTTTTATTAACACGGGCAATGAATGCATCTGCTTCTTTTTCCCGACCAAACATATATGCCAAAAACCTTGTAAATTCCAAGCGGGTATCAAGATCCATAGCAATAGCGGTAGTAGTTATAAGAGCTGGAATTTCCAGTTCATTCAGCATGGGAATTGAAGCTCTGTCCCAGGTCAGAATAAGCTCAGGGGATATTTCTTTGATTTTTTCATAATCAACCGCTCCAGCTTCACCCACATAGGTGATTCTGCCGGCTTCAATTCCTTTTCTGACTTCAGGGATTACCCAGTCTTTATATTCCTTGGTAACTCCTACCAGTGTATCATCCAGAACACCCAGTACTTTCAGCATTGCAATATTATAGGTAGAATAGGCTATTATCCGTTTTATCGGGACTGGTATAATCTGATTTCTATTATAACCAGCAGGAGCTTTTTTACCTCTTTTAACCAGCACGAATATGCTTCCATCCCCATCTCTTATTTCATGGATGCCTTCACCTATCTCTTTTACTGAAAATTCACCGAAGGATTGAAACGAAGGGCTGCATCCTGAAAAAAGGATAAGCATGACCAAAGCCAAAAAGGCTGTTGCAATATTTTTATAAATAAGTACTATTTGCATTATTATTTCCCATTTAAATTCTGGCAATTATTCACGGTTACAAGCGATATTCAACCATTAACCGTAAACTGTGAACCGACAACCGTTACTAAAGTTTATACCATCGGTAAATATACATAAGCATACCAGCCGCAAAAATAATCATTCCGCAAAAATAAAGATGAATCCCTGGATCCTTGTGGATAATGAGGTTAACATATTTCTGTTTTTGCATACTTGTGCTTGATTTAGGAGCAAAATCATCCAAATGGAGACTAAATCCTTTAAACCTGACAGGTTGGTTAACCGAAATAGTTTTTTCAATAATAATCCCATTTCCATCTGTCAGTGAAATCTGTGCTTCAGAATTAATTGCACGACCCTGAAAAAAATCGAGCCGCTGCCCTTTATAATATTCTATATTTAATTTATTCAGTTTTATTTTACATTCCGTACCTGGAATAGGTATACTTTTTCCGGGCAGCAGAATATTGGCGGGCAGATTAACTGCAAAAACATAACTCACAAGATAACCTGCCATGATAATAACAAAAGCATAGTGGATAATATGGGGCGCAAAATTCAATATAAACTTGACCTGGCTTCGATAATAGGATCTGTTTCCTAAAAGGATTACAACTTTATCGGTAGTACATACAAAAGTATTTACTGCCAGTAAAAACAGTAAAAAAAGAAGCAAAAAAAACCAGGCAGTATATTGCAGATAATTTATTCCGTAAGTATCAAGCCATGCTATCAGACCTACATCATTGAGTGGAATGAATATGCTGATATTAGACTCCAGACAGATAAAACCGACTGATAAATCGACAACAAGGAGTATGAGCAGAGCAATTGTCAGATTAATGCTGCCCGCCAGCTTCCATACTATTTTTAAAAATTTAACCATTCTATCCATTTTAAATCGGGCATCCTGAATTTTCCCATTTCAGGGTAACAATTAAGAATAAAAACTAAAATTCCGCCAGCAGCAGCAAAGATAAGCCTCTTGTTCAGATTCCATACCCGCCGCAGATAGAGATGCAAAAAACAGGTATAATAAAACCAGGTGGACATAGTAGTAGTAATTGCAGGATCTTCCCAAACCACGGGGCTGCCCCATCCAAGATATGACCAGAGTCCGCCCGCAAACATGGAAATTGTCCAGAATACAAAGCCCCAGATTACCCACCCTACCGGTCCTGCATTGCGTCCCAGACTATTATTGTTTCCCTTTTCCTGCTTCCTGTCAGAGATCAGCGCCTGGAACGCTGTGAGAGCAGCAATAAAAAAGAGACTCCGACCGATAATTCCGCTAATAAAAAAAATATACGAAAAAATGGTCTTGGACATGATAAAAGGGAGGTAATAGTCCTTGGGAAAAAATAGCGCCACAAGAGACAACAGGCAGATAAGCACAGGCAGCATAGATGACCACTGCTCATTCTTTAGCTTTGTCAAAAATAATATTACACCAATACAAAACGGCAACAGATACATCCCTGTATACAGGGGCAGCATCGGCCAGGCGTAGTAATACTTGCCAATACAGGCTACTAAATTAGCTGCAAGTCCGATTAGTAAAAAAAACAGAGCTGTATTTTTTTTCTGCATTATTGCCGGGACAGAACTTAGCAGATAAAAAAATACGGCAGCCTGAAAAATATTATGAGAAATAGAAACCATTAATTTAGAAAACCATTAATAAAGCAAAAAAAAATCCCCGAACCGATATATTATATATCAATCCGGGGATTCCCTTTTTTATCCTTACAGATCCTGCCAAAAACTTCTGTCCACGAAGTTTGACATATATTACCAGGCAGGTCTTCTGACTTGCGGATCATCCTAATAACCGCGCCTTCCCATCAAATTAAGACAGTGGCATTTTTGCGGT
>JAUVKE010000157.1 GCA_030592105.1 Desulfobacteraceae bacterium | reverse complement strand
CTCGTGCCTCGCTCAAACAATCGCAATTTTTTGGCTACGCTGCACTAAGAAATTCTACGAAATTTATTCAATACGCTACAAAAACAATTAAACTCCCCTCACGCAAGATTCTAACCGGACACTACTGATGCTAAATACTTCAATAAAAAAAAAGGGATGAGGAATACACCGAAGTATAACTCCACATCCCTATATATTCACATACAAACTTATTTTATGGTGCCGGAGGAGAGAATCGAACTCTCATGGGCATAAAGCCCGGAGGATTTTGAGTCCTCTGCGTCTACCAATTTCACCACTCCGGCAACCAAAAAGTAAAATAAATGATTAGTATACATTTGTCAATAAAATTACTTGAACAACAATTCTTTTACGCCCCAGGAATAAATTCAATCATCTATAGATTGTCAGATAATTACCCGATTTTAAAAATTGGCACAAGCCAGAGGGAGGAAGGCGTATTGTAATACGCAGGCGACGATAACGCAGTGAAATTATTTATGTGACAATCTATGCCTCACCCCTTTTCCCCTGCACATAATCGATAATATAAAGATTAGAAGTTTTTTCTTTTACACGCCCCACAACATTTTTCATATTTTCCGAGGTCATATTATAAATTTTTAACGAAACATGGCGAAATCCTTCTTTAACACCATGATAATGGCATGTCATATTCCAGATTCTACCATCATAATCTTTTATTATATCTATTATTTCAGATATATACATAGGTTTGTCCAAAAGACTAAAATTTAACTGGAACCCTATTTTATCTCCACCTGTTACTACGCCAAGAAATTCCAGGAGATCGCTGCGACTGACAATACCAAGTACATTTCCACCTGCATCGGCTACCGGAACCGCGGATATCTGATTTTTTAAAATAATTTCAGCGGCTTCATCCATGGTATGCTCAGGAGTAACGGTTAATGGATGAAGAGACATGACCTGCTTAACCTTAATACCTGCTACCATATTAAAGGCTTCGGTCTTGCCCATGGGTATAAGCTCGGAAACAACAGCTTTTTTCAGATCACTTTTTGCAAGAACTCCCACAAGTTTTCCACCGTCATACACAAGTAATATGCTTGCAAAATTTTTCTTTTGCAGTTTAATTGCGTGCTGTACTGTATCATCAGCGCTAAGAGATAATACATTTTTATTCATCCAGTCTTTTACTAACATTACACCCCCCTTTTTTTATCTGATGCAAAAAATTAAAAGTACAGGAATTTTTTATTTATCAATTCACAAGTTCATCCTGGTTTTCGGTTCTATACATTCAATACATTTTCAAACATCCTTATCAAATCAGGATCCCCTGTAAATTTTCCTGAACTGTCAGACAATTTAACAACAGATATCCAGTTATCCCCTTCTGGTTTTGCTTTTGTCATTTTAATCACAATCTTTAAAGGACAAACCCCAACATCATTTGTAAAATTAGTACCAATTCCAAATACTGTTTTAATTTTTCCTTTGCAGTGGCTAATAAGTTTTTCAACTTTTACAGGATTCAACTCATCTGAAAAAACAATTGTTTTCGAATTTGGTTCAATGTTAAGACCCAGGTAATGGGCAATTGCCTTGTCAGCAAAGGCAGATGGATCCCCCGAATCCTGGCGTACACCGTCAAATATTTTTGCAAATTGCTTATCAAAATCTCTAAAAAAAACTTCCGAAGTAAATGTGTCAGACAAGGCGATCCCCAAATCACCCTGGTAAACATCCACCCAATTTTTCAAAGCTAAACTGTTTGCCATTTTACAGCCATACTTTGCACCGTGGAACATAAACCATTCATGGGCGTGGGTTCCAATGGGAGTAAGCCTGTACTTCATGGCAAAGTGGAGATTGCTTGTTCCAAGAAAAGAGGGCCGCCCTGTTTTGGTCAATTCTCTGAGAATAACATCCTGATTTTCAAAAGAATACCTTCGGCGTGTTCCAAATTCAACGACCCTGGCATCAATCGCATTATACCCTGCAGCTTTTTTTTTGACTCCATCGATTATTTCATCCACAGCAATAATCTTTTGACCGGTCATCTTAAAGTACAACTCGGAAACAATCGATAAAACAGGAACCTCCCAAAGGATTGCTCGATACCAGTATCCTTTGATCTGAATTGTCAGCCTACTCCGTTTTTGCACCATGGAGACTTCATCAGGATCAAATCTGTAACCTTTAAGAAAATCTATATAAGGGGGAGAAAGGCCGCGACACCTTTCCCTTAAAAAGCTGACTTCATCCGGAGTAAGGGATAGCCCTGCCATCCGGTTGATACTCTTTTTCAGCTCTATGGAAAAACCCTCAGGAAATTTTGTTTCACCCCTGTCAAAAAACTGATATTCAACCTTTGCACGGGGGAAAAGTTTTATAACAGCATGCTGCATGGTAAATTTATAAAAATCATTATCCAATATGGATTTCAAGGTAACCATAGCCTCTTTCCCCCTCCCTTTTTCATATACTGGGCTGCCATGACAGTTCTTTTGAAGAGATTATTTTAATTTTTTTACTTTCCATTTCACAAAGTGCTTTGTCAGAATCACCAGGAGTCATATTTACAGCTTTTGATGCATCAATGATCAACCATGTATTAAAATTATATTCTGCGGAATCGAGGGCCGTGTATTTAACACAATAGTCCGTGGCCAATCCGCATATATATATATCAGTTGCATTCTTCATCTTTAGTAAATCGCCAAGGCCAGTTGAGTGCTTTTTATGATTATCATAAAAACCTGAATAACTGTCAACATACTTATCCGAACCCTTGGTAATAAAAATCGCATCTTCTCTTACCTTTATCCTGTCGTGGATGCGGGAGCCAAAACTGTTTTGGATACAATGTTCAGGCCAGAGGATTTGAACTAAACCATCTATTTTTATAGAATCAAATTCTTTTTTCCCCTTGTGACTTGAAGCAAAACTGATATGACCTTCCGGATGCCAATCTTTAGTAAAAACAACTAGGGAAAACAGGTTTAATATTCCATTTATCACGGGGATTATGCTGTTGCTTTCCGGGACATCCAGTGCGCCCCCCTCAAAAAAATCATTTTGAAGATCAACCAGTATTAAAGCTTTAACCATTTCTTACCTTCTCTGACATCCGGAAACTTGAAAACAATGGGTCCCCTTGCAATAAGGCATCAGGACCGAGTTTTAATTTTCCGGTTCTTATTAAAAAAATCAACGGGTGAAACAAATTCCAGATCAAAGGCTTTAGCAACACCCCCATTGGTTACTTTGCCATTAACCATATTAAGGCCTGACCTTATCTCGGCATTATGCTTTACAGCATGTTCAATTCCTTTATCAGCAATGGCTATGATATAAGGAAGGGTTACATTGGTGAGGGCAGGTGTGGATGTTTTTGGAACTACTCCCGGCATGTTATTAACACAGTAATGTACAACCCCGTCAATAATATAGGTGGGATCAGAATGCGTGGTCGGCTTTGAAGTTTCAAAACAGCCTCCCTGATCTATGGAAATATCGACCAAAACAGCACCCTTTTTCATAATTTTAAGCATGTTCCGCGTGATGAGCCTGGGCGCTTTTGCCCCGGGGATCAGAGCTGCCCCCACAATCAGATCCGCCTCTTTAATAATTTCGCGAACCGCAGCCGCAGATGAAGTAACAAGAAAACAGTTGGCAGGCATAATATCATCCAGATAACGCAAACGCTCCACGTTTTTTTCAAGAATATATACCCTTGCGCCGAGCCCGCAGGCTGATTTTGCGGCATTGGTTCCGGCAACACCTCCCCCCATTATAACAACCACACCCGGCACAACCCCCGGGACACTGCCAAGAAGCACCCCCTCCCCCCCCCTGGTTGTTTCAAGGCACTTGGCGCCCTGGAGAATTGACATCCGGCCGGCAATCTCACTCATTGGAGTAAGAATCGGAAGAGTTCCATTCTCTTTTTGTATGGTTTCATAGGCTATGCAAATGGATTCACTTTTAATAAGGGCGCGGGTCAGCTCCTCTGAAGCTGCAAAATGAAAAAAGGTGAATAAAATCTGGTTTTTTCTTATAAATCGGTACTCCGAAGGCTGGGGCTCCTTAACATGGAGGATCATATCTGCTGTGTTGTAAAGGCCAGACGGCCCTGCTATAATTTTTCCTCCGGCTTTAATATAGGACCCATCACTGAACCCGCTGCCGATTCCCGCACCTTTTTCTATCAAAACAGTATGTCCGCGGCTTTTTAACTCTTCAACCCCGGCCGGAGTCATGGCAACACGCTTTTCTTCGGCTTTAATTTCCTTTAAAACGCCTATAATCATGCTATCCTCCAGTAACCTGAAAGGTTGCTCTAAGTTCGGCCATCAGATGTTAAAACTGAAATTAGAACTAACCTAAAAATGATTTTAATTTTTTTAAATTCATGAGATCCAATTCATCCCCGTCCTCCCCTTTAGGAGTTTCCAGAATCTTCGGAACTTTTAAAAACCTCTCATCATTCATTATCAATTCAAACGCCCTTGTTCCTATCTCTCCCTGGCCTATATGGTCGTGCCTGTCAACCCTTGTTCCAAGGCATTTTTTAGAATCATTCAAGTGAAATAAAAAAATATTCTCCAGGCCGATAACCGAATCAAGATCATTCATTGTCCTGTTATAAGATTCATCTGTCCGAATATCATAACCGGCAGCAAAAATATGACAGGAATCAACACAAACGCCAACTCTATTTTTATCCTCTATTTTTTCTATTATTTCAGAGATCTGTTCAAATTTATGCCCAAGGCTTGTCCCCTGTCCTGCGGTTGTTTCAAGCAAAAGACGCGTATCTGCCCCAGGAGTTTTGTTAAAAATTTTATTTATACTTTCTGATATTTGATCTATCCCCTTACCTTCCCCCTCTCCCATGTGGGAACCAGGATGAAGCACAACATAGGGAATATTTAATGCTGATGAACGTTCAATCTCTTTTTGCAGAGCATCACAGGACCTGGCATGTTTTTTTATATCCGACGCTGCCAGATTTATCAAATAGGAAGTATGGGAGGCGATCTCCTTTATTCCTGTTTTTAATATGGCCTCCTTAAAAAGATCTATCTCTTCTAAGGAAACTATTTTCTCCTTCCATGCATTGGAATTTTTCGTAAAAATCTGTAAAGCATTGCAATCAAGAGCCTGTGCACGGTACAAGGCATTATGAAGCCCCTTTGCAATTGAAAAATGCGCCCCAAGGAAACAAGTTTTTTTTTCAACACTTAAATTCATATTTTTTAATCCGAGCCCATTGAGAAGTTAAATGAAACGATTGCAAAATTGTAAAAATACAGGTATTTTTTACCGGATGCTACTGGTCGAAATTGTATATATGTAATTAAAGTTACTACAAACTTAGGGCTCGCTCAAAAATAACAGGGAAAAAATATGTTTTTCTTAGGTGTAAGTTCAGAAAAAAAATCAAACACCACATTTTTTACAATTATAAAAAAAACACAAAAAAAAGTAAAAAAAGAGTATAATATTTTAGAAATTATCAGTTTTTCCAATGGCACGATAAAAGCAGAGGAGAAAATTACTGATTTTTATTATAACAAAGAATATATAATAACAAAAAGGGTATTCAGTCAGGACAAAAGACCATCAAAAAGAATCAATGCCCATCCTAAAATATTTATTGCCAACCTTGCCGATGGAGAGACAGAACTAATAAAGAGACTCAGATCAAAAAAGATTCCTGTGGAAGGTTTTTCTCTTATCAATGGAGATACCTGGCAAAAAAAAAAGTGCGACATGGGACTTGGGGATAATTATCACGTACCCTTTAAGGATCTCATGGGCTGTATGACAACTCTGTTGCATCAAAAACGCCTGAAATTTAACGAAAAAGTAATATATATAAAAAAATTATATGAAGCATTAGGAAAAAACAATTCAGAAAATGCACCGGCAAACCTGTTTGAGTCTGAATATAAAGATATTATTCTGAGCATATCAATGCCCCTATGGTTCAGGGAAAATATTCGTTATTCCAAAAGATATGCGATCAGCTCAGGAAAAAGAATGTCCCAGGTATAATTCAATTCAGGCGTGGCCCAATTATTGGGCTACTGTAAATATATTATTATATCCGTTTTGCATTAAACGTTCTTCATACTTTACAGCCTGATGCAAAGTAGAACAGGTCCCCACACGAACCCTGTAAAAATCATCCCCGCCTTTTTTTATATGCGCATTTTTACAGAACTGATCAAGTTCATTTTTCAGTTTCTCTGCATTTTTCAAATCTGAAAAAGCACCCACCTGAATTGTATAATTACCAGTAAAAGACTCAGCATAACAGGATGCGGATAAATTATCTGTTAATCCGGTTCTTTTTCCCTTTTTTTCCAAAGCTACAATTTCAACCGGTACGGTCCCTGCT
>JAUVKE010000125.1 GCA_030592105.1 Desulfobacteraceae bacterium | reverse complement strand
CTTGACATAGAGATGCCTGAAATGAGCGGAATTGAGGTTCTCAGGCACCTGAAAAAAGAGAAAATTAATACAGAAGCTATTATGCTCAGTTCCCTGACCGATGCAGGAAGTGATATGACAATAAATGTGCTGGAGCTTGGTGCGTTCGATTTTATCACCAAACCCCAGGGTAACAGTCTTGAAGAAAATAAGCAGGCTGTCAGAGACTCCATTGCACCTATACTAAAAGCCTTTGCGCTGCAAAAGGCGATAAAAAAGACTTTAAGAATAAAACCTTCATTAACTAAAAAAAAGTCTGTTTCACCTGTAAAAGAAGATAAAAAGGTTGCTGTAACTGATCCGAAAAGGGGCAAAATCGATAGATTGAAAAGAGGAAATGCCCAGCTTGTGGCCATAGGAATTTCAACAGGAGGCCCCAACGCTCTTGCCACCATGCTTCCTGAAATACCCCATGATATTGGAGTCCCCATATTAATAGTCCAGCATATGCCCCCTGTTTTTACCCAATCCCTTGCGAAAAGCCTTAATATGAAATGTTCAATAGAAGTAAAAGAAGCAGTTAGTGGGGAATCTTTGAGACCCAATACAGCTTTTATAGCACCCGGGGGAAAACAGATGAAAATTATTGCAGGGGCCGATGGTAAAAAAAGAATAATTAAAATCAGTGATGATCCCCCTGAAAACGGCTGTAAACCATCAGCAGATTACCTCTTCAGATCAGTGGCTCATCATTATATCGGCAGGGCCACCGGAGTTATCATGACCGGGATGGGCACAGATGGAACAGAGGGGCTAAAGCTCATGCATAAAAATGGATCAACAATTATTGCCCAGGATCAGGAATCATGTATTGTTTTTGGAATGCCTAAGGAATCTGTTAAAGCAGGAATTGTTGATCGGGTGGTCTCTCTTAAAAATATAGCTGGAGAAATATCGAAAACAGTTGCCGGGAAATAGGTAAAAAATAATATGAAAAAAATAACTCCAGAAGAAGTTAAGCTTATTTCAGGGTATATACATGGGGTATCCGGCATAAGTCTTGACCAGAGCAAAGCATATCTTTTTGAAACAAGGCTTGGTACTTTGATTGAAGAGCTGAATTGTTCTTCCTTTAGGGATTTATATTTTAAAACAATGGGAGACAAGGGGAAGCTCATTGAAAAAAAAATAATCGATGCCATATCCACCAATGAGACCCTGTTCTTTCGTGATAATAGCCCCTTTGAGATGCTGAAACATAAAATAATTCCTGATTTAATTGACAGCAGAATGTCTAACTCTTCTATTTTGCCGACGAATCTCAAGATTTGGAGTGCAGCATGCTCCACGGGACAGGAGGTTTACAGTATTGCCATTATTTTAAAAGAGCTTCTTCCTGATATGAAGAAATTTAACATACAACTATTAGGCACGGATATCTCCGATGCTGCAGTCAGTCAGGCGAGTTATGGTAAGTATAACAAGTTTGAAATTGAACGGGGGCTCTCTTCCGGTCTACTGAATAAACATTTTACATCCGAGGGGAACTACTGGAAAATATCTGATGAAATAAGATCCATGGCCTCTTTTAGAAAAATAAATCTCATGCTTCCTTTTTCATCACTTGGCAAATTTGATATTATTTTTTGCAGAAACGTGGCTATATATTTTACTCTCAAAGACAGAAAAAAACTTTTTGATAAAATAGGGGATAAGCTGGAACCTGATGGCTTCCTCCTCATAGGATCAACAGAATCTTTAACAGGAATAAACACTAAATTTGAGCCAAAAAGACATATGAGATCTATTTTTTATCAGTTAAAAGGATAGCATAATGACTAAGCTAAGAGTACTCGTTGTTGACGATGATCCTGCTACACGGTATCTGGTAAACAAAAAACTGGAAAAAGCGGAATATGAGGTGCAAACCGCAAAAGATGGGGCGGATGCTGTAAACATAATATCAGAATCATATTTTGATGTTGTGCTTACAGACCTGATGATGCCCGGCGAAATAGATGGAATAGGTGTTCTGGATGCGGCAAAAGAAAAAGACAGGCATATGGAGGTTATTTTGGTGACAGCATATGCCTCCGTGGAAAATGCGGTTGTGGCCATGAAAAAAGGGGCCGCCGATTATATTCAAAAACCGATTAATTTTGATGAATTAATGATAAAACTGGAAAAAATAGGTACTTTATTATCAATGGCCAAAGAGTCGGAGGATCTGCGTGAGGCCATGGATGTGACAGAAAAAAATGCAAGCCATGTAATTCAGGATCTTGAATTTATGGTATCCGGCCTTCAAAAAAAATTAAATGCGGTCGTGGATGTCTTGTCTAGGGATTCCATGGATGAAAACCAGCGTATAAATATAGCGCTTGAAAACCTTATTGCACCCATTGAAGACTAATTACTTACTTTTTAATATTTTTTGTTTGCTTATCCATCATTTAAAAGAAGCTGAATCATATCGGTTAAAGGGTTCTTGGATGTTATGGAGATTTCTTTTTTTTGATCCGGCAAAACGAACTCAAGACATTTGCAATGAAGTCCCAACCGATGATAGGAGAGAGTCTTTCTTAAATAGCGAATAGATTTTTTTGATCCGTACCGCGTGTCTCCTGTAACAGGATGGCCTGAAAGTTTTGCATGACGTCGAATCTGGTGTTTCCGTCCGGTCATCAGTTCAATCTCCAGTAAAGAATAATGGCTGCTTTGCTGTAACACTCTGTGCCTGGTCATACAGTTTACAAGCTTCCCTTTACCGACGGGATTTTTTCTACCCCCTGCTGTTTTTGATAAGGGATAATTCCAGATATGATATTGATCACTCCCTTCCTCCTGATTAAAACTGCCATGAACAAGGGCAAGGTATCTTTTTTTAACCCTTCCTTTCATAAAGAGTTCAGATAAGTTACGCAAGGCTTTGATATCCGCAGCAAACAATATCACCCCGCTGGTATCTTTGTCCAGCCTGTGAACCGGATGAATCTGGAAGGAAAGGTTTATCCCAAGATGCTTTTTCAATAAAGGGTCTGAACGAATCCTCTCAGAGAGCAGACAAACAAGGTCTTTTCCGGGATCATTATGGACACTCAATCCGCAGGGTTTGTCCACTGCAAGCCAGCCTTTTTGAATTTCCAGGATATGGAGCTGTTTCATATAGCCTGTCCCCCGGCCTTTTTAGCTTTATATCCCAGCTTATTTAGTTCTTCAACCATAATATTATCTGTGCCCTGAATTTTGATTACACTCTTCTTTATTGCTCCAACTGTTCCGTATTTTTGTTTAAGTTTTTTTGCAGCGACACCGTAATCTGGCGAAATGGTTTTGATCGGCGGTAAAAACCAGGAATTAAAGCAAAAAATAATGTATGCATTAAAGAGAGTCGGGTTTAAGGCTGTGATCAGCGAGGTGCCTGGGCTTCGCGGAATCGAACCTGAAAACATTTGCAACCGGTGTAAAAGTAAAAAAGGGGTGCAGCTGGAGATCTCAAGGGAATTAAGAGAAAAAATGTTTAAAAATATAGATCCCCTGTTCTTGAGAAAAAAAACGAATATTTTTTATAATTTTGTCAATGCTGTCAGAAAGGTTATATTATGCTTTATATATTCCCAATGAGACACAATAGGCGAGGCATAAATGTCTCGTCTATTGTGTTAAGGGCTCACTAAAAATAACTTTACATTTTAAGCGCCGATGCATCCCGCCTGGCTGCGTTTCTAAAAAGCAGAAATACTTGATCTATTCCTGCGCTTTCGCGTCTTGCCAGCCAGGCGCTTCAACACTTAAACTTGCTAATTTATTTTTGAGCGAACCCTAAGGGCTTTTTACCAGTTCTCGCAAAGCAATTCAAAATAGCCGGTCGGCTTTACACAGGCAGGGCATTTTTCAGGTGCAGCTTTTCCAGTATGAATATATCCGCAGCTCAGGCAACGCCAATCTCTTTTTTCGTCTTTTTTAAAGACTCTGTCTGTTGCAATATTCTCAGCAAGCTCAAGGTAGAGTTTTTCATGATGCTTTTCAGATATAATAATATTGTTAAACGTATCTGTAGCTCTGTCAAATCCTTCCTTCTCAGCTATTATCGCAAATTTGGCATACATATCTTCACTGACATATTTTTCCAAATCAGCTGCTGAAAGCAGATTGGCACGGGTGTCCCTGATCACACCAGTGGGAAAGACCCATTTCATTTCAAGTGCCCCTCCATTAAAAAATTTAAAAAACCGTAGCGCATGTTCAAATTCCTGCTCTGCAGTTTCGTTAAATATTTTTGCAATCTGCATAAACCCTTCTTCCCGGGCTTTGTTTGCAAAAAAATCATATCGTGTTCTGGCTTGAGTCTCTGCAGCAAAAGAGATATGAAGATTTTTTGCTGTTTGACTTTCCCTGAATTTAATCATACCCACCTCATTTTTTATTCTTCAATGGTAATAGCCTTGGCACCGCATTCTTCTGCAGCTCTTCGGACAATATCTTTAAAATGTTCAGGAATACCATCTGTCTTGATGGTGGACTTTAGTTGATCTTCATCATATTCAAAAACTTCAGGACAAAGGTCGTTGCAGTTTCTGTCGCCCATACACTGATTTGTAATGGTTACTTTCATTGGAATTTTTCTCCTTTTTTATTAGTTAAATAAGGATCTCTATATTGCTTAGTTATCATTCAAATAGTTATCATTTAAATAGTTATCATTTAAATATACACTCAAAAATTATGCCATTGTTTTGCTATGGTACTCAAATAAAATGATGCGCCTCCAATCGCTCTATTAACCCCATCTTCTAATAAAATTAATGATAATGAGTCGATTTTTACATTTAAGGAGGCTTCAATTAAGGCGGAAGAGAATATTGCAGACAGAATAGAGATCCAAATGTTGTTTATGAGAAATTAGGTGGCATCCTGAGCTTTTTTCATTCCGTTGTGAGTTGGGTTTCAATATTTCATCTTTTTTTTCTGGGTTTACTCTGCTTTGAAAATTTTCTTTTTTTAACAAGCTCTTTTATATCCTTGTCTGCTTTTTTTTCGCTGGACAGGTTATCTGGCCGCAGGAGAACAAAATCCGGTACATCGCTATCTTCTGTATAGCAATCAACCTTTTCTACACAAATTTTTTTCTTTAACAGTCTTTCAATGGCCTTAAGATACAACTTTTCATCGTTACTAACAAAAGATACGGCAAGTCCGTTAACACCGGCACGGCCGGTGCGGCCGATCCGATGAATATAATCCACGGGATCATCCGGCATATCATAATTAACTACACAGGGCAGATTGATGATATCAAGTCCCCTGGCAGCCACATCTGTTGCTACAAGAATATTAATTTTACCTTTTTTAAACTCTTCTAACGTACGCATCCGGACAGACTGG
Source organism: Desulfobacteraceae bacterium (assembly GCA_030592105.1). Next base: position 1,801 of record JAUVKE010000125.1, on the reverse strand, counting down.
CTCTTACTTCCATGCAGGGCAGAGACTGACATCCCTTTTCCGGCAAGTTTTAAGACAAGTTTATCTGCTCCGCGTTTTGTACGGATAAAAACCAGTAGCTGCTTCCAATGGTTTTTGGTTATCAAATGGATGAGGAGAGCTCGTTTATTTGTTCTATCCACCAGATGAATTTTCTGAACAACCGAGTCTGTGGCTGTATTGCCGGGGGCAACCTCAATATATTCCGGATTTTGTAACATGCTTTCTGCAAGATTTCGGATTTGTCGGGTGTAAGTTGCGGAAAACAGCATTGTCCTGGGTTTAACCGGGAGAAGATTGAGAATTCTGGAGATTTCATCACTAAATCCCAGATCCAGCATTTTATCCGCTTCGTCAAAAACCAGAAATTTTATCTGGGAAAGATTCAGATATTTTTGTTCGACAAGATCCAGCAAACGTCCGGGGGTGGCCACAAGAATATCAATACCTCGCTTTATACGATCAACCTGTGGCTTAATGCGAACCCCGCCGTAAACCACAGTACATCTCATGGAAACAACTCTTGTGTAGACTTTGGCAATTTCTCCCACCTGATTTGCCAACTCCCGCGTGGGAGTTAAAATAAGTACTCGGATATATCTCCTCTTACTCTTTTGATGACTTAAAATCTCAACGAGGGGGAGAACAAATGCATCTGTTTTTCCTGTTCCGGTCATGGCGCATGCAAAAACATCACGTCCGGCAAGAATAGCAGGAATGGCTTTTATCTGGATGGGGTTAGGGGAGAGATACCCTCTGGCTTTAACCGCTCTTAAGAGTTCAGTCCGAAGACCAAGTTGATCAAATGACATATAATAGTTCCTTGAAATGAGGAGGAAATTATTTTTTCATACCGATCTGCAGCTAAGTTTTCTTATTGACGTTTATATAAATAAACGTCAATATGTTAACGTCAACAATTCAGTAGTGTCCGATTAAACTTTCCGTATTTTCTTTCTTGCAACTTTCTATCCGGACACTACTGCTATTAAATAGTTTATAGAAATTTAAATTAGCATATTTTAATATTTTTTTCCTGCTATATTAAGTTGCGCGGGCTGCATTAATTTATGCTTGGAAAAACCACAACAAATCTGTTGGGCTGGCAATGCTTTGCGGTGGTGGCGGAGTCTCCATGGCCTGTACAATAGAATTAATATAGGGGAAAATTATGGAAATAAAAAAAATAGGTGTTTTAGGATTTGGATTAATGGGATCAGGTATAGCACAAGCCTGTGCCCAGGCAGGAATTGAAACTATTGCCAGAGAAATTGATCAAAAATTTATCGACAATGGTTTTTCAATTATTAATAAAAACCTCTCCAGAGCGGTGAAAAAGGATAAAATTACCCAAGCTGATATGGATCAGGTTCTTGCAAATATTACAGGAACCCTTAACCTTGAAGATTTAAAAGACTGCGATTTAATTATTGAAGCGGTTATTGAAAATTTGGATATTAAAAATGAAATGTATGCAACTCTGGATAAAATTTGTTCAGAGAAAACAATCTTTGCCAGCAATACATCTTCATTAACTGTCATGTCTATGGCAGCTTCCACTCATCGGCCAGATAAATTTTGTGGTTTGCATTTTTTTAACCCTGTTTCGGCCATGAAGCTTCTTGAAGTAATAAAAACTATTGCCACCAGCCAGGAAACCGTTGATACTTGTTTTGAATTTGGTGAAAAAATCGGAAAAACAACCGTCCTTGCAAAAGACAACTCCGGATTTATTGTTAACCTTTTGCTGGTACCTTATTTACTCGACGCAATACGAGCTCTT
>JAUVKE010000479.1 GCA_030592105.1 Desulfobacteraceae bacterium | reverse complement strand
AGGATTTTGGTTCATATACAAGGCGCATTAAAGGTTGAATACTTGATGTATTCGGCCTTTGATGTAACGCAGTAGATGGACCAAAAGACAAACAATTTCGTTCAAGTAATTTCATTTCCGATCCTAATGTTTATCTGTTTAAAAAAATGATTAAATTGCCTGCTTCCTTTGCCAGGGGAGACTGCATGTTTAAAAGCTTCTGTTATATATGTTTTAGCATCCAATGCAGCTTTGAAAAAATTTTTTCCCAGGGCCATGTTTGCGGCTAGGGCAGAAGAGAGTGTGCAGCCTGTGCCGTGCACATCTCCTGATTTGGCCCAGGGGCTATTTATTCTTTTGTAAATTCTGCCGTCATAGAGTATGTCAACCGCAGACCCATGACAAAGGTGCCCCCCTTTAATAACCACTTTGTTTACTCCCATTTTTAAAATATCTGCGGCTGATTTTTCCATATCCTCAATTGTTTTGATTTTTTGTCCCGTCAGAATTTCAGATTCTCTTATATTGGGGGTTATAATGTCTGAAACAGGAAAAAGCTTATCTACAAACATGGTTAAAGCATCAGACTCAAGAAGGCTGAAACCGGTTGTTGAAACCATAACCGGATCGAGAACAACCGTGGGGCGGTTTACCGTTAAAAGGGCATGTGCAACAGCATCTACTATCTTTTTATTTGCCAGCATACCTATTTTAACGGCATTTATATCTGCATCTTTAAACAAGCATATGATCTGGTCATAAACAGCCTGGGGGCTGACTTCATAGACTTTATGAACTTTTTTGGTATCTTGAACTGTAATAGCCGTAAGTGTGCTAAAGCCATATACGCCGTGGGCATGGAAAGTCTTGATGTCTGCCTGGAGACCGGCTCCCCCTGAAGGATCGAACCCGGCTATGGTCAAAGCTGTTTTCATTTGGTTAATCTCCATGCTGAAATGATGAAATATTTGAAAAATGGGTAATTATATATTCTCCGTTAAATTCCATGCATGTGCCCACCTTAAATGCACCTGGGATTTTTTTTCTGATTTTGTTGAATTTATTCGCTGAACAGGCAAATAAGAGTTCATAATCTTCACCACCGCATATGGCAGTCGCCTCAGGGGAGATGCCGTATTTTTTACAGAACATGATAAACAGGCTGCCAAAAGAGTATGAGGATAAATCGAGTTTTATGGTAATATTTGATGCCCTTGCAATATGAAGCGCATCTCCTGCAAGTCCGTCACTGATATCCATGACACACTTCACCCGATTTTTTGCAAGAATGCTGGCTGCGTCAAACCTTGCCCTTGGGCGAATAAATTTTTTCCGCAACTCATTAAATCCGGAATCCCTTTTTTGCAAAGCCATAAGGCCTCCACGTGCAAGCCCCAGGGGGCCTGTGGAATAAAGAGAATCACCTGGATATGCCCCGGAACGAACCGGAAAAATTTCTTTATCCCCTTCACCCAGGGCAAAAATGTCCAGGGATAAAGAATCGGATCCTGAAGTATTCCCCCCTCCTAAAAAGGCATTGTGCCGGGAAAGAGATCTCCTGATCCCTTTATAAATTTTTTCAATGATTTCATCCGATATATAAGGGGGAATTCCAAGATTAATAAAAAGGCCGGCAGGAATAGCGTAGGAAGCTGCAAGATCACTGAATGCAGCCTCAACAGCCTTTTCCCCTATCTCTTCGGGGGTTTGCCATCCAAATTTAAAATGGACCCCCTCTCTTTGGGTGTCGGTGGTTATCACCGGCCTGGGTAAAGAACTTAACAAAGCAGCATCATCTCCAGAAGGTACCTTAAGGAGGTGGTTTGCCGGTCTGTTTTCGGAATTATTTTTCATAAGTTTTTCTATAAGACCGAATTCATTTTTCCATGGCAGACTTAAAGGACGCGGCAGGATACCTGCGGCAGATGAGATACGTGCAATGTTTTGTTCCATATCTTTGGTGCTAAAGCTTTCGGCTCTTACAGCTACCCCTGATGCTCCACGATTAAAGCATAATTTCGCGGTTTGGGAATCGATGATTTCCGATGCAACCAAAGGGAGTCCGGAATTTTTGATCATATCCTGAATAAATAAGGAAAAAGTTATTTCATCACTCCTGTTT
>JAUVKE010000218.1 GCA_030592105.1 Desulfobacteraceae bacterium | reverse complement strand
GAAAGAAGCTTATCAAGCTGATCCTGACTGAGTGCTCCATTTGCATCTTCTTCTTTTTCTACCTTTTCCTCTTCTTTTTTATCTTCATCAGGAGTATCACTTTCTGAGGAAAGAAGCTTATCAAGCTGATCCTGACTGAGTGCTCCATTTGTTTCTTCTTCTTTTTCTATGCTTTCTGCTTCTTCCTCATCAGTACTGGCACTTAGTTCGGAAAGAAGTTGATCCAGTTGATCCTGACTGAGTTCTGCTGCCATAAAATATAAGCCTTTATGATTTCTTAAATATGCTTATGACTTTGTAAAAGAGTAATATTGAGATAAAAATGGATTCTTGCGAGAGCTCTGAAATAAAGAAAAATAATCACTTTTTGTTCTTCTTACAATTAAAGTAATCGGTTATTCCATAAAAAAACTTGATTAAAATAGCTTTAAAAATGTAAGTATTGACTTTTGTATATATAATTTTGTGGATTCAATTTTTTTGATATCCCGAAATATCATGTTCATATTTTAAGGACACCTTGAAAAATTGCCTTTTCGCCAGATTACGATGGCTATAGAAAAATAAAAAATACTCACAGACCCTATGTATGCTGCGCTTTTTGATTTTCGCGTTCCTTGTCCTCAGACGAAAATTATAATTTTTAAAGGCACTCTTAAGCTCAAATTGAAAGGATGGATTTATGGAAAATAAAAAATGGATATACCTTTTTAATGAAGTTGACCAAGCACTAAATTATATTGGTGGCGCTTGGGATGACGTAGTAGGGTTACTTGGAGGAAAAGGGGCTAACTTGGCAGAAATGACCCGTATGAATGTCCCTGTTCCCCACGGTTTTACCATAACAACCGAGGCTTGCAAGGAATTTATAAACCTTGGAGGAATTTTCCCAAAGGGACTGATGAGCCAGGGAGAGCAAGCCATGCATTATTTGGAAACAGTAACAGGAAAAAAATTTGGGTGCAAAAAAAATCCATTACTTGTTTCATGCCGTTCGGGTGCCAAGGTCTCCATGCCGGGAATGATGGACACTGTTTTAAATATAGGGTTAAACGATGAAACTGTTGAAGGTATGATCGCGTTGACCGGCAATGAACGATTTGTTTATGATTCCTACAGACGTCTTATCCAAATGTTTGGAACTGTGGTTGTGGGCATGCCGGATGAAATCTTTGAGGAGATTATAACCGAAAAAAAATTAGCTGCAAAGGTTAAAACAGATTCTGACTTAACTGCTGATCACTGGAAAGATATAACAAAACAATTTAAAAAAATTTTCAAACGGCTGGCATCATTTGAGTTCCCTATGAATCCTGCCAGACAATTAGTTCTGGCCACTGAAGCTGTTTTTAAAAGTTGGAACGGAAAAAGAGCCATAGCTTACAGACACGCAGCAGGGATTTCTGATGATCTTGGGACCGCAGTTAATATTGTATCAATGGTTTTTGGAAACATGGGCGAAAAAAGCGCCACAGGCGTTGCAATGACACGAAACGGCTCCACCGGAGAAAAAAAAATAGAAGGGGACTATTTAATAAACGCCCAGGGTGAGGATGTTGTTGCAGGAACTCGTATGACAAAGGATATAGCAGAATTAAAAGATGAAATGCCTGATGTTTATACGGAGTTTGAACAAATTGTCAAGCGCCTTGAAAAACATTACGGCGAAATGCAGGATGTTGAGTTTACCATCGAAAAAGGGAAATTATGGATGCTCCAAACCCGCACCGGCAAACGGACTGCCCAATCAGCAGTTAGAATAGCTGTCGATATGGCCAACGAGGAGCTCATAACAAGAAAAGAGGCGGTTTTGCGTGTCCATCCTGATCAGATCGATTTTTTTATGCATCCTCAGTTTAAAACCGAATCCAGAATAGAAGCAAAAAATGCCGGCAGATTAATCGCTTCAGGGATAAATGTTTCACCCGGTGCTGCTGTGGGCATTGTCGCCCTTGACGCAGACTTAGCTGAAGAATGGGCTAAACAGGGCAAAGCGGTGATAATGGTTCGGCCTGAGACCAAGCCTGACGATGTGCATGGCATGCTGGCAGCAAAAGGTATTCTCACATGCAGGGGCGGACGTACCAGCCATGCTGCCCTGGTTGCCCGTCAGTTTGGAAAACCTGCCGTTGTGGGGGTTTCAGAATTAAAGATACAACTTAATAAACGCCTGATAGAAGTTGATGATAAAATCATTAACGAAGGGGACTGGATTTCCATTGACGGGTCAATGGGAGAGGTTTTTCTGGAAAAGCTAGAGACGATAATTCCGGATATAAAAGATAAATGGCTGATGACTCTTCTCTCCTGGGCAGATGAATTCCGTACCCTTGGCGTCTGGGCAAATGCCGATACCCCGACAGATGCGATACGTGCCCGCACTTATGGAGCAGAGGGTATAGGTTTATGCAGGACGGAGCATATGTTCCTGGGGGCTGAACGATTCCCCATGGTTCAAAAAATGATCATGGCTGAGCTGCCCATTGAACAACGTGAAGCTATAAACGCCTTGCTTCCTTTTTCACGAGACGATTTTGAGGGGCTTTTTCGAGCAATGGATGGCCTACCTGTAATCATTCGTTTAATTGATCCGCCTTTGCACGAATTTTTACCGAGCCGCATAGAATTAAACAGGGAGTTGACCGATATTAAAGTCCGCCTGCAGCATGCAACCTCCCTGGATGCTATAAATCAACTGCTGCAGGATTTTAAAAATAAGGAAAAAATATTAAAACGGGCTGAAAGTCTCCATGAAGAAAACCCCATGCTCGGACTGCGGGGAGTACGCCTTGGAATTCACACCCCTGAATTAAATACCATGCAGGTTCGCGCTATTTTTGAAGCCGCAAGTATTGTAATTAAAGAAGGTATAAAAGTATCGCCGAAAGTGATGATTCCCTTAACATGCCATTTCAATGAATTAAAAGTAATGGTGGCTCTTTTTGAAAAAGAGGCGGCTTCTGTTATGAATAGCTATAATGTTAAAATAGACTATAAATTCGGCACAATGATAGAGCTGCCCCGCGCTGCCCTGACAGCCGATCAGATGGCAGAGTTTTCTGACTTTTTTTCATTTGGAACCAATGATTTAACCCAAACTGTTTTCGGACTTTCAAGGGATGATGCAGAAGCAGTTTTTCTAATGGAATATCTTGAGCAGGGAATTCTCCCTGAAAATCCCTTTGCCACAATTGATAAAGATGGCGTGGGGCAATTAATGGATATGGCTGTTAAAAAAGGACGCGCTGCAAAGCCTAATATAGAATGTGGGATTTGTGGTGAGCATGGTGGAGATCCGGCATCCATCGCTTTCTGCCAGGAAATTGGATTGAATTATGTTTCCTGCTCACCATTTCGCGTACCAATTGCACGCCTTGCAGCAGCCCATGCTGCCTTATTAAATGGGGACAAAGTATAGATTTTCAGCATAATTATTCTGCAATGCTTACCCGCTAAAACTCATTCTATTCAGAATTAATGTAACTGTTCAGCGAAACAACCGGGCTCTCGGCCTCTATTTTAAAAATAACGCTCATTACGATTAGCTTACTCCTGAAACCCTGTCATGAAAAACAAGAAAATTATAATGAAAAATTAGCTGTAAAGATGATAATGGGGCGGATATGGAATCCGCCCCTACTTCCCGTATTTTCTTTCTTGCAACTTTCTAACCGGAAACTACTGAGCTGCATTATATAAATTTTCAAACAGAAGCATATAAATGGGCTTTGCTTTTTCGCTTTTTTTTCCTCTTTTCTTTAATATACCACTTTAGTCCTTCTTTTGTCTCTTTTGGACTGACAGTTTCTATGACTCGTTTCGTAACAAGCTTATGTACTCTGGAGAGAGTCTTATAATCACACCTGCCGCAATGACAGGTTTTGATATAGCTTGCGGCTATTTTTTCCCAGTCCTCCGGCGTATTTGCGGGTATCTCTTTTAATCCTTCGGATAACTGCAAACATCCATTACTGGATAAATGCCAGTGCTCAAGCCAGCTGTCTGCAGCCTGATTAAATTGATCAAATAATATTTCCATTATTCCCCCTTTTTGAGTGCATACTTTTAAAGGTTGCAAATTATATTTTTTCAATGAGCAATGAAAATCGAGGCAAGGAGTATTATAAATACTCAGACGGCCTATAACGGAGTGAAATTATTTATGTAACGAGTATATAAAGGTGAATCTACCGTTCAAAATCTCCACGGCTTTGCCGGACTCTCTTCAGCACCTTGTTGACAAGCCGCGCGGTGGGGCACAAGTCGTTAGAGTTTATCAACGGCGAGTTAAATTGCGGGCAGGGGCATGGCATAGATAAAGGCAAGGCAATTGGGAAAACCAAAACGCTGTTTAAAGCAAAATCGCTCGCCCCTGCCCGTCAATCTTGAAGGTCTGGTTCGGAAAATCGTTCTCTTGATTTTTTAACTGCATCAAGAATGTCGTTTGTTGTTGCTTTGGTTTTAATACCTGGGATATCAAATGGTGATGTTCCAGTTTTTCTAAAAATGATTGAAAAAGTTTCCCCGCCTCTCCTTTTTATAACAACTTCTTCAGTTCGTGCGATATTAAGTATAGTGGAAAGACGCTGTCTCGCTTCAGAATAAGTATATACTTTCATGATATTTACTCCAAAATTTTAATCCCCATTTCCCTGGCAATCCGTTTCATGCCACGGTCGAGGGTAAGTAATGGACTTCGAAGGTT
>JAUVKE010000251.1 GCA_030592105.1 Desulfobacteraceae bacterium | reverse complement strand
AGGATTTTGGTTCATATACAAGGCGCATTAAAGGTTGAATACTTGATGTATTCGGCCTTTGATGTAACGCAGTAGATGGACCAAAAGACAAACAATTTCGTTCAAGTAATTTCATTTCCGATCCTTACTAAGGGGTTGTTACTGAGTAAAGTTTACATTTTTTTCAGTAAAACACTTTAAGTGTAACGGATGTAGGCTGCAAAATGTAAACGTTATTTCGTAACAACTACTAAACGCAAATGCCGCTTTTTATTATCTTTTGTTTTACGGTAAATTTTATATTTGTTCCCTTCATGGTAAATTGCATGCAGATAACCGTCTATTTGATTGTCAAGCATGTCTAAAGCAAATTTCCATCTTGATCCATAATAAAGTGAAAGGATATCTATCCCGGCATTTTGTTTTTTTTCATTCATAACTTCATATTCAGCGTGAAGTTTTATCGGTGATTTGTAAAGATAAAGCTCATTTTCACCGAATTGAGTGGCCTCAGGGTTCTTGTATTTTATATTTAATCTGATCAATTTCATTTTAATTTAATTTAATTTATATATGCTTTTTATTAAAAATTAATAGATGCTTATCTGCCCGTTGGAATCAATCTAAATCCGTTGCAATGCCTGTGCCATTAGGCATGGTGCTATATAACCAGCTGAATTGTATGCAGTTATCATGCAGCAAAAAAAATTGTAACTGTGTGACCTGAAATTCCTTTTTTATATAGCACACTTCATATTTGAAAACAATTCATTAATAACTGGTCAGTAGTTTTAAGTAATGACATAGTCACAAAACAAGAAACTACTCAGCTGCGCTGATTTAAGACACGCGACAGGTATGATCTGATTAAAATTTTGAAATTGTTTAAACGTGTTAGAGAGCCTTAAAAAAGAACCCGTCAGATTGCTATACATACCAGCTGAATAATTACCAAAATAACAGCCTTAAATTTGAGTTTTAATTATGAATAAAATAATTCTTGTCGGCGCTGGGGGAGGGATCGGCGCAGTTTTAAGATATATAATCAGCGGTTTCGTTCATAAATGGATACAAATTGATAATTTTCCCCATGGAACCCTAACGGTTAATCTTGCCGGATGCCTGCTGATTGGTATGCTTTTACGGATGGATGAGGTAGGGAATATTTTTTCAAATGAAATACGACTCTTCCTTTTTGTCGGAATTTTAGGGGCATTCACCACCTTTTCCACTTTTAGCAATGAAACCGTCAATCTGATGAATGACAAAAGATTTTATCTTGCTTTTCTAAATATTGGAATCCATTTTATATTCGGTTTAGGTGCAGTGTTCCTGGGTCGGGCATTAATATGTTTTATATGGAGATAAATTATGAAAACAGGCAGGTAACTATTCAGCTAATATGTACGGCAACAGGTATAATCTGATTAAACCATGAAAAACTCACAGATAAGAGGTCGTAAAGAAAAAATCTGTTAAAAATATAAACTTTCGTAATAGTATGCCAGAAAATGACGTCAATAAATTCAGCCCTTATGGATTTTTTCTTAACGCTCTCTAATCCGTTCAAACAATTTCAAATGCTTTAATCAGATCATACCTGCTGCCTATCCTAAATCAGCAACGCTGAATAGTTACACAGGCAGATGTTTTTTGAAAAAATAAAGGTGCCCTGATGTCTGAAATACCCCCCGGGAGGATCAAAAGAAAAATAATAGTGTTGATGCAGCTTTTTTCAACTGGAATTGTCAAATAATGGAATTACGGCTGATACAGGTGTAATGCTTACTGATCAATGAACTGGAAAACCGGGGTATTACATACAGGGGATTCGTAATCAGGATGGTGTTCGCATATTTTATCAGGAGCTTGTTTGCGGAGGAAAAAAGATGACTGGGTCCTTGTGGCACCCAAATCAGCGTTAAGGCATATTAATGAGTTGCATAAATATAGATTTTCACATAAATAATTTCACTGCGTTATCGGTCGTCGGAGTATTACAATACGCCTTCCTCCCTCTGGCCTTGTGAAATGAATTATCTGACAATCTATAGTGAATAGATTTTTTTTGGTACGCCCGGCCCGATTCGAACGGGCGACCTACGGATTCGTAGTCCGGCACTCTATCCAGCTGAGCTACGGGCGCATTTGCATTGAGTTTTAGATTATTTTGATTGATAAGTCAACTTTAATTTTTTTTTAACTATTCAGCCAATATGTACGGCAACAGGTATAATCTGATTAAACCAGTGACGCTGAATAGTTACATTTTATTTTATGAAAAAACAGAAAGAATTTATGAAGCTTGCTTTAAATGAGGCAATAAAAGCGGGTGAAAATAATGAAGTCCCGGTTGGCGCTATTCTTCTTGATAAAGGAGAAAATATTATATGTTCAGCATATAATCAGGTTATAAAACTGGCTGACCCCACTGCCCATGCTGAAATTCTGGTACTTCGTAAAGCAGGCTCCATAATTTCAAACTACAGGTTGTTAGGGACAACATTATATGTTACCATTGAACCCTGTTCCATGTGCATGGGGGCAATTATGCATGCAAGAGTTGAAAGGGTTGTTTTCGGGGCCCATGATTTAAAATGGGGGGCAGCCGGATCATTATACAATTTTGCGGAGGATAACAGATTGAACCACAGGCTTGAAATAGCAGGTGGCATATGTGAAGAAGAATGCAGAGCTGTGATTCAGGATTTTTTCCGCGCCAGGCGAAACAAAAAAACTGAAAATTAAAACAGCTTTTATATAAAAGTTATCTGAATAAAGGAGCAATTTGTGTCGAATATTGTAATAGTTGGAACACAATGGGGTGATGAGGGTAAGGGGAAAATAGTCGATCTTCTGGCTGAATTTGCAGATATAATAATTCGGTTTCAGGGGGGAAATAATGCCGGCCACACACTGGTTGTAGATGGCAAGCAGTTTATAAGCCACTTGATCCCTTCCGGAATTCTCCAGGGAAAAGTCTGTTTAATAGGCAACGGGCTGGTGGTGGATCCTGCTGTTTTAATTGAGGAGATAGAACTTTTAACCGATATGGGGATAAAAATTGGGCCTGATAATCTCAGGATAAGTGAAACAGCAAATCTTATTATGCCTTATCATAAACAGATTGATCTTGCGCGGGAAAAGATGAAGGGGGATAAAAAAATAGGGACAACAGGCCGTGGAATAGGCCCGTGCTATGAAGATAAAATGGCCCGCAGGGGGATACGATTTGTGGAATTGCTTGATCCGGAGGTTTTTAAGGAGAAGGTTTTTACAGTCATGGAAGAGAAAAATTTTTATCTTGAAAAATTTCTTTTATCTGAACCCATCGATCCAAAAAGCATAATTGATATTTATAGCGAATATGCAAAAAGACTTTCCCCGTATATTTCCAATGTTTCTGTGGAACTGGACAAAGCAATGAAACAGGAAAAACATATTCTTTTTGAGGGTGCCCAGGGAACACATCTTGATATTGATCATGGGACATATCCCTATGTTACTTCTTCAAATACTGTTGCAGGTAATGCTAGCTGCGGAACAGGCATTGGCCCTGCCAAACTCAATAAAATAATAGGGATTGTCAAGGCATATACCACGCGGGTGGGAAGCGGCCCTTTTACCACAGAACTTTTCAATGATATTGGAGAAAAAATTCAGAAAAAAGGGGCTGAATTCGGAGCAACAACCGGCAGGAAACGGAGGTGCGGGTGGCTCGATATGGTGATGCTTAAAAACGCGGCCAGGTTAAATGGTCTCACCGGCCTTGTTGTTACAAAACTTGATGTTTTAAGCGGTCTTGAATCCATTGAAATCTGTACTGCATATGAGTATAATGGTAAAATTATTGAAGATTTTCCAGCGGATCAGAAAGTTTTATCAGCCTGTACCCCTGTTTGCGAGATCCTGCCTGGGTGGTCCCAGGAGATTGATGATACACGCACCCTGGAAGATTTGCCTGAAAATGCTAAAAAATATTTAAACAGGATAGAGGAACTTTCAGGGGTTCCTGTGGGTATAGTATCTGTGGGGCCAGGAAGGGAACAGACAATTATTATAGATAATCCTTTTTTCATTGACAAAGGACAGGAATAAGGATTAATAATGTCATCACAGTCGGGACGTGGCTCAGCCTGGTAGAGCACAGCGTTCGGGACGCTGGGGTCGCTGGTTCAAATCCAGTCGTCCCGACCAGCTATTACAGATTTATAAGAAAATTATGAATGATGAATTAAGGAATTCTACTAATTTATAAAATGT
>JAUVKE010000409.1 GCA_030592105.1 Desulfobacteraceae bacterium | reverse complement strand
TTATGATTTGTCAGGATAATAATACTGTCTGCATGGGTATGGTCTATATATTTGTGAGGAAGCAAGGCGTGAATAAGTGTTTCAACGGAAGGCGGAGGAGAATCAGCGATAATACGATGGATTTTCAACTGATTGTCCATAACTTCATCAGGAATAGAATCAAGCATTCCCAGCTTGATCAACGGGGCTGAATTCAAGCCCGAAAACCCTTCCGGTTCAATATCATAAAGGTCAATTCCGCTTCCCTTCACATAGATAACATCTTTTTTTTCACCTGTTATATCTTTAATTTTTACTTTAACTGAGGTGTTGCCTCCCCCATGAAGTACAAGATCTGTTTCGCTCCCTATAAGCCTGGAGGTATAGACTCTTATAGCCAGATCTTTTGGGTATTCGGGATATTTTCCAATAAATTTTTGACAATCTTTTTTATTGAAAAGATTTTTCATTTTTTATTTTTTTCCTCTTCAAAGATACCGCAAGCCTCTTTTACAGAAGCATTTTCATGTATAATAGCTCTGAGTGATTTCATCATCGGAACGGGATACTGGTGCTGCCATACGTTTCTCCCAAGGTTTAAGCCTATTGCACCATTCTGTATTCCATCATGAACAAATTCAAAGACTTCCATTTCAGTTTCACATTTAGGGCCGCCTGCCATTACAATTGGCACGGGACATCCATTAACAACCTTGTCAAAATCCTTGCACCAATATGTTTTTACAACCTTTGCCCCAAATTCCGCAGCAATCCGGCAGCAGAGCGAAAGATACCTGGCATCTCTTTTTGCCAGTTCTTTTCCTACTGCTGTTACTGCCATAACCGGAATTCCATAATTTTCACAATCATTTACCAGTTCTCCCAGATTAACGAGTGATTCATGCTCATAATCACTTCCAACAAAAATTGACATGCCAACAGCAGCTACATTAAGCCTGATGGCTTCCTGAACTGATGTGGTTATCGATTCATGGGCAAGATCCTTGCCGATAATGCTTGATCCGCCTGACATTCTAAGGATCAGAGGCGGACTGGTGGCAGGGTCGATACAAGCTCTTAGTACACCTCTTGTAACAAAAAGTCCATCTGCATAAGATGCAAGAGGACGAATAGTCTCTGCGGGCTTTTCAAGCTTTGTTGTGGGCCCTTGAAAATATCCATGATCAATTGGTAAAAACATACACCGGCCATCAGCTTTTATTAAACGGGATAATCTGTTTTTCATTCCCCAGTCCATATAAACCTCCATGAATTATAAAGTTTGTAATAGTTTAGCTTTTTAAGATGCGGATTAAAGTAATTCGTTAAAATTTAAAGAAAACGGTGTGCATTTTTTTGCATTATTTCAAACGCTTCGTTTGGCAAACCCGCACCGCGCACAATCTTTTGTGCCATTTCTTTATTAATTAAATCCCCAGGGCCGTGAGAATCTGTATTAATAACAAGTTGTGCGCCGATTTTTTGCGCTATTTTTGCAACATGACCATTGGTTAATGAATGTCCTTTTCGGGCTGATATTTCTAACAAAATATCATTTTCTTTTGCTATTAAAACTTCATTTTCTGTAATCAGGCCAGGATGAGCAAGTATGTCGATATCAGCTCTTAAGGCCGCCTCATTTGTTCCAGGTGCAACTGGTTCCACAATGGTTTCACCATGCATTATTATTATTTTTGCACCTAACGAACGCGCCATGTTAGCATTATATGCTATGAGCCGTGGTGGGATATGCGTGAGCTCTATTCCGGGAATAATTTTGATTTTAAGAATGCTGTTCAGTCTTTTTGCAAAGGCAACTATTCTGGGCACAATAAAATCAATATTGGATGAATCACCATGGTCTGTAATCCCTATGCATTTTATGCCAGCATGTTCTGCGCGTCTGACAAGCTCTGCCGGAGTAAATTCTCCGTCACTAAAGATTGAATGAGTATGAAGATCTATCATTATATTATGCCTTATACTTACCAAAGTCTTCCGGTGAAAGATTTTTTAGATACTCTGTCCACTTTTCTCCTTCTTCGCTTTTATCGAATATTTTGGCAGGATCGGTTTTTAATGAATCTGTATCTTTTGTTTTTTTTATAACTTTGTCATCTACAAAGATAGGAGCATTAAAGCGAAGAGCAATAGCAACCGCGTCGCTGGGACGCGCGTCTATGGAAAAATTTCTTTCAATAGATGTAAAATTTATTTTTGCATAAAAGGTGTTTTTCAGAACATCGGATATTTCTATGCTGGATACGGTAATGTTAAGCTGTAGCAATAAATTTTTTATAAGATCATGTGTCATCGGCCGTTCGAACTGAATGTTCTGCAGGGCTGATGCAATAGCTGTAGCTTCAAATAAACCGATCCAGATCGGAATTGCCTGATCATCCTCTGGAAGTCTTAATATAATTATCGGAGTATTAGATGCAGGGTCAACTGTCATGCCTGCGATATTGGCTTTATGCAGCATCACTTTTTCCTCCTTTATAATAAACAACTTTCGATTTTTCAAAAATTGCTCTTCCCCATAATGAATTGGAAAATGCTTTTTCAATTATTACATCTATTACTTTATTTGTTGATAGTTCATGATCAAGTAATCTGTTATCACAAGAAAAATTAACAATTCTGTTTGTAG
>JAUVKE010000230.1 GCA_030592105.1 Desulfobacteraceae bacterium | reverse complement strand
GGTATTTGGAGCCAAATTGGCAATTACTTGGGGACAATATATAATCTTTTTCCGGGGCGTTGCCCCGGGCTGGTATATTTAGCCCTTTCAGGGCATGCTAAGGAAGGATAACCATATTAATTTGTGTAACTTTTTTTGTATTGCACCCGGTTTAAACATAGTGAATCTGTTTTGGGCCGCAGATAGTGAAGATTTAATGAAAATTGCTGCCTGATTTTTTTTATTTTTTATTACAGCTTTCCAAGAGCAGTGATCAATCTTTTGGGGAAATTATCCCGTTTTTAAAATAAAAAGTTTTATCCACAAGCTTGGTTATGGGCTCCTGAAAATGGGATGCGATTATTATTGTTTTGCCCTGATTTTTCAGGCCTCCCAGAATTTTTTCAAAATTTTCCACATGGCGGGCATCGATATTCGAAAAAGGCTCATCTGCCAGAATAATGTCAGGATCATTAATAAGGGCCCTTCCTATGGCCACTAGCTGCTGCTGGCCTCCACTTAATTCCTGGGCCATGAAATCCGCTCTGGTGGTGAGATTCAGGTTTTCAAGAACCAATAGAGCCTTTTTTCTTCTCTCTTTTTGGGATATCCCCATGGGAATAAGGGGAAGGGCAATATTTTCCCATGCGGAATATCCGGATATAAGATTGAATTGCTGAAAAATAAATCCGAACCGTTCCCTCCGCAATGGAGAAAGAAAATGATCAGGCCAGTGTGATACTTTTTTATTTTCAAGTGTATAATTTCCGCTGGTCACCCTTGTCAGACATCCGATGATATTTAAAAGGGTCGATTTTCCGGAACCGGACGGCCCGCTGAAAAAAATAAAATCTCCTTTTTCGATATTCAACGAAATATCATCCAGGGCGTTTACAAAAATTTTGCCAGAGTTATATCTTTTAAAAACATTTTTAATAGATATCATAATAATTAACTTTTTGGGGTATGAGATATGAGTATTGAGAATAAAAATATAGTAAAGTTTTTTCAATACTCAATACTCAGCAGCTCAAAATAAAACCAAACCCTAACTTTTTATTGCCTTGTCAGGATCGATGGTTCCGGCAAGCCATGCCGGGATTGCAGTTATAAGTGTTACAGGGATAACACCGATTAAAAAAAGGAGGATAATAGAGCCTGCATCACAGCTTACAGGTACTGGAAATTTTGGATAAATACTGGCACATCCAATGCAATAACCGGATATACCAGGGGTTCCCATGAGAGCATAAACAAAACCTAAGAGGATGCCGATGCTGGTACCTAAAAAACCGTACAAAAGGCTTTCCACCATTTTGACCAGAATTATATCCCCTGTTTGCCACCCAACAGATTTTAAAATACCGATTTCTTTACCCGCATCAACGCTTATATGGGTAGTCTGCGACCATGCAAACATTAAAACAGTTGAAAACAATATGAGCCACATGGCAGAAAATGTTCCGCTTCTTCGGCCGAAAGCTTCTTTTACAAGATTTGTGAGGGCCTTTGCCGTCATAACCCGGGTATTCTTAAAAAGCTGGGATATCATTAAGGCTGCCCTGTCAGCAGATCCGCTTTCATCAAGGTAAACCAGTATGTCACTTGCCTCATTTTCTGTGTATCCGAAAAAATCTCTGGCATCATCATTGGAAACTATCATCAGGTCTGCGCTATATACTTGAACACGATTTTTTAAAATACCTATTACCTTAAATTTCCCATGGTTTCCCAGGGTATCATCAATGGTGATTTCATCTCCAATATTTTTCAGGTCAGACATTGAGATGGTGCATAGTTCCAGAGCCATCTCAATATCATCTCCCACTCTGAAACCCAATGTCTGCGCCACGCCATAACCTAGCACAACTTTATTCCTGTCCCCGGGGACAAGAAATGAACCATCTTCCATTACTTCCAAAAACTCAGGATTGTCAGGGATATCTTCAAGTTCCAATCCCATAAGGGTATATGAGATGTCAAGGTCATCTACTTTTAGGGGTAAATAGCCCCAGACCCTGGGAGCAACAATCTTAACGTGGGGAATTTTTTTAATTTCCGGAATTATGTCCAGGGAGACTTTCCCAACACGGCCAGCTTCTATTCCCTGAATTGTTATATCCGGCAGAAATTCCCGGGCTATCTGTGCATCTTTTACAAATCCTCCCCTGGAAAACATCATGAAGGATGAAACAGCCATCATAAGGATTATGGGGATTGTAATGGTAATCGATTTAGCCTTATATCTTCTAAGGTTTTGAACAGCCACAAAAAGCAGGTTTAAATATTTTTTCATATTTGTTTTCAATTTCTAAATAAGTTCAGGTATTATAACCTCTAAACCCCAAACTTATTGAGAAGCTACCTTTTTTTTGAAATACTGATTTTATAATATTTTTCTTTATGAAGTTTACGAGTATTAATCAGGTCACAATCCGAATGGAAGCAATAGCCTCCAGGGAGATCACTCCTCCTGGCGTAGATCCCTTCGGATATATTTCTTGATGTACAGCACTGGGCAATTATCGGTATACATGGCCCCCCCAATGTTTTTATAACAGACATCCGCATCTGTGTGTGTTGAGATCTTGAATAATTCATATTAACAGATTCATTGATTAAATAAAGAAACCAGAAAATTATCTGCAGAGCTAAAATAATCAAGAATATTCTTTGATGAAAAAAGTATTTAAACATAATTAAACTTTGTCTCTCCTAATAAATTAAATAATAAAAATCAGAGGAAATATCAAGTTATTTCGTAACTATTCAGTTGATATGTATAGCAACAGGTATAATCTGATCATACCTGTTGCATGCCTGAAATCGGCACAGTTGAATAATTACGTGATTTCTGACGCAGTCTCTTTTTCCTTCTGTTTTTTTCGAAGGAGCGGTTTTCTCAGGATTTCATTTTTACTAAAAGAGAGCCACCCCCATTTTAACCAGTTAATAAGAGAAAATGCTATCCATAATGCCCAGGCAAGCATGAGAAGATGATATGCAAAGGCCGGAAGAGTCACCACCATCGGCCGGGGCATAAGGGAACCGATCTGGTCCTGGAACCAGTGAAGATGGAAGTTGTCTGACATGTTTCCTGCGATCTGCATCCTTGGTATTCCAAGAAGCCCCTTTTCAATAGCATGATACAGGCCTGACAGAGCGGAAATGGTCAATAAGATGAGTCCCCCCTGCATAAGATTGTAAAAAAACCAGCCTTTTTTCGGCATATATTTTTCACGCAAACCAAAAACGATGAACCAGCCTGCTATAATTACTGCAACTAATGGTGGAACCTGGGTCAGTCCCAGAAAAAGAAGGAGCCAGCTGCGGGTGGTAAGAGGGGTAAAGGGTATTCTCCCCATTCCCACCGCAATAATCATCACAACTATCAAATATCCCCAGAACAAGACAGCAGGCCCAAGGCTCGGTCCTGATGCCCAGAGAATCCATCTGTCCCTGGGTATATTAAAGGTAACTTTGGCATTTACCCCGGGGGCACCTGTTTTAACTTTAGGCCCTTTTATTAAAAATAAAGAATCGGATGAAAAGAACCATTCAAGATCCAGAATATGATCTCCAGGCGGTAAAGGTATTACCACCTTGTTCCCTTTTTGGCCTATGGGCTGGCTTTTTCGGTCTATTTTAACAGATTGAAGTTTTGCGTCCATGGGTAAAAGCACCTGGTGCTGTCCCCCCTGGCTCGTATTTATGTCAAGAAGGAGTTTCCCTTTACCGATCCGTTTGCCCGGGGTTATTTTCAGCTCCGCTCCAGTAATGGTGAGAGTCCGGCCGGGAATCGCCTCGGGCCGCAAAATATCGATGACAACCTCTTCACCGGGCCATGGCATCCATCGGGGCTGACGGTTTTTTTGCTTATCCTGGTGAAAAATTACCGGAATTCCCGAAAGCTCACAGTGCCATATGGGGCTAAGATTAAGAATCCATGTTTCAGTCCAGGGGTCAGATTCAGGAGCCTTCAGTAGAATTTTTTCCCTGGTATTCAGTCTTGATTTCCAGATAATCTCTTTAGTGCCGGCATCCATATTAATGTGGGCATGACCATTTTTAACATGTATTCCCCCTGTGGTTACGGATTCACCTTCAAGGAGTCCAATGGATGCTGCCAAAGGGATTCCCGCTGGTGTCAAACGTCTGACCCTTGTGGTGACACTCCATCTTAATCCCAGGTCAAGTTCCCTTTCCACATGGAGAAAAGGTGTAAAATTGTTTTGCTGATCATCAAAATCTGTTCGCCCTTCTTTTTTGATTCTGGTTATTTGAATATTTTTTTCCAGGACAGAATTTTCATGAATCCCCTGAACATCCCATCCCGTACTCGATACAGTTGCTGTATGGGGTTTTAGGGGGAGGGGAATCTGTATGGTATTATTCTGGCCGGTCTTCCCCTGGAGTACAACCATATGTATTCCCTTGGGTAGAAGTATCCAGATAATCCCATTATCATCTTTTAAAAGTGCTTCTGCAGGTTTATTATCAATAAAAATATTTTCAGGGACCC
>JAUVKE010000460.1 GCA_030592105.1 Desulfobacteraceae bacterium | reverse complement strand
CTTGACAAGGAATACGATTCTATTGATATGAGATGTTTAATAGAACGGCTCCGGGTAAGCAGAGAGACAAACTCTCAGCGCTGGACTGAAATTGCATCAAAAATCCGTGGCGTTTCTGAAGAAACAACCACCGGAGTTCACAGGCTTTATCATCTGGCAAAAAACAATGAACTTCTTTTTCCGGCTTTTAATGTTAATGATTCAGTTACAAAATCAAAATTCGATAATCTTTACGGGTGCAGGGAATCTCTGGCAGATGGGATAAAGCGTGCCACAGATATTATGATTGCAGGAAAAATTGTGGTGATATGTGGCTATGGTGATGTGGGGAAAGGATGTGCTCAATCAATGCAAGGGTTTGGGGCACGGATACTTATCACTGAGGTCGACCCCATATGTGCGCTCCAGGCATCCATGGAAGGCTTTGAAGTTGTAGAAATGGAGAAAGCTGCGTCAACAGGTGATATCTTTATTACAGCAACCGGATGCTATCATGTTATCACCGGCAAACATATGCAAAATATGAAAAGTGAAGCGATAATATGCAATATAGGTCATTTTGATAATGAGATTGAAATGAGTTATTTAACGGATAATCCTGATTTCACAAAAGAGATAGTTAAACCTCAGGTTGATAAATGGATACATAAATCGGGGCGTTCCCTGATTGTCCTCGCTGAGGGACGGTTAGTTAACCTTGGTTGTGCAACAGGTCACCCGAGTTTTGTAATGAGCAACAGTTTTACTAACCAGTGTCTTGCTCAAATAGAACTCGCTACAAAAAAATATGAAAAAAAAGTATATACACTTCCTAAAATTATTGATGAAGAAGTGGCAAGACTGCATCTTGAACGGCTTAGTGTTAAACTTACAAAACTTACACAAGAACAGGCGGATTATCTGGGCGTACCGGTCGAGGGACCTTATAAGCCGGACCAATACAGATACTAATAAAAAAGGTAACTATTTAGCTGTCTAAAAAATATTGATTATATACACGCTTCAGGTTTAATCAGATTATACCTGAAGCTATATATGTTGGCTTCTAAGTAACAAAATGTTATTTTTAAAATAGAGGCCGGGACCCGGTTGTTTCGCTGAATAGTTACAAAAAAAGAAGTTATAATTCGGCCATATAAAACGATTACAAAGCCATCAACATTATTCCATCCGGTCTTATCTTCCAATCCCAAAATATGTAAATCCAAGATTGCGCATCTCTTCAGGATCATAAATATTTCTGCCATCTATGACTACAGGTTTTTTTAAGAGAACCTTTACTGCCCTGAAATCAAGATTTCTAAATTCATCCCATTCAGTGGCAATTATCAGCGCATCACAATCACGTATAGCCTCATATGGGTCATCGAAAAAATTGACCCCGTCCAATATCTTTTTTGCGTTATTAATGGCTACAGGATCAAAAGCTCTGATTTCAGCCCCCATTTTACGAAGATTCTTTATAATTTCAATGGATGGTGCATCTCTAATATCATCGGTTTTAGGTTTAAAGGAAATTCCCCATACAGCTATGGAACTACCGCTGATAGTAATTGCGCTTTTTAATTTATCAAGAACAACAACCTTTTGTTTTTCATTTATTTTATGCACAGCTTCAAACAGATCAGCATCACATCCATACTCGTTTAAGGTAGCTATCAAAGCTTTGACATCCTTTGGAAAACAGCTTCCGCCATAACCGATGCCGGCGTGCAAAAAACGGGAACCGATTCTGCGATCAAGCCCCATGCCCCTTGAAACATCTTTTATATCAGCACCTGTTTTTTCACAAAGATGGGAAAGCTGATTCATAAAACTGATTCTGCTTGCCAACATTGAATTGCTTGCATATTTGATAAGTTCGGCACTTTTAATATCAGTTATTATTATTGGCCGGTCAGTTCTTGCAACTGATCTATATAATGATGTCATTATTTCGCCGGCTTTTTTACTGTCTGTTCCGATTATAATTCTGTCCGGATTTTCAAAATCTTTTACAGCTGCTCCTTCTCTTAAAAATTCAGGATTTGAGACAACATCAAATTCAATATTCTCTGTCTGATTTTCACTTATAATTTTTTTAACAAGATCAGCCGTGCCGATTGGAACAGTGCTTTTATTTACAATAACCTTATATTTATTTATGAAGATTCCTATAGTTTTGGCAACTTCTTTTACAGCCGTTAAATCTGCACTATGTTTTTCGGTAGATGGTGTGCCAACACATATAAAAATTATATCAGAATCCTGAATTGCTTTTTTTG
>JAUVKE010000333.1 GCA_030592105.1 Desulfobacteraceae bacterium | reverse complement strand
CAGAGGTACCCCAGGAAGAGATTGAAAAAGAGGCGATAAAAAGAGTTAAAGCCCTGCGTAAATCAAGGAACAAATCGAACATAAAAGATGCATTGCATAATCTTTCCATGGAAGCTGAAAAAAAGGGAAACCTCCTTCCTCCTGCCATTGAAGCTGTAAAAGCCAGTGCGACCTTAGAAGAGATAATGAATACAGTTAGAGGCGCCATGGGGTACACCAGGGACCCGTTTAATGTAAGAAATGATCTCCCACCTTTTGAGTAATCCGGTTATCTTTTAATTC
The DNA here is from genome assembly GCA_030592105.1 of Desulfobacteraceae bacterium. The sequence continues at coordinate 3,073 of JAUVKE010000333.1, read as the reverse complement.
CGGAGGGACACTATGGATGTTCAAATAATAAATTTCATAATGCCAGAAGGCGAGACTGAGCTATGGTGAAATTTAAAAAGCTCTGGCTGTTTGAGCGTCGCGAGTTTCAGAGGTTTTTAAATTTTATTATAGATCAGTCTATTGCTGAAATTATTTGTGTGACGATCTATATTCAATAATTAAAGAGGAAAAATGTCAGATATTAAAATCAGAGCCCTGATGAGTAAAATCGGATTGGACGGGCATGACCGCGGAATCAGAATTGTCACCAGCTTCTTAAGAGAAGCCGGTGTTGAAGTAGTTTTTATCGGAAGATTTCAGACCAGCAGCAGCATTGTAAATACCGCACTCCAGGAAGATGTGGATCTTATTGGAATAAGTTCTCTAACAGGAGAATACTCCACATTGATCCCGGAACTGCTTCAGCTTTTAAAAGAAAAAAAGATGGACCAAATACCGGTTGTTGTAGGGGGAATTATTCCAAAAGCAGATTGTGAAAAACTGAAAAAAGCAGGGATAAAGGGCGTCTTCCCCGCAGGAAGTTCTGTGACCAGTATTGTCGATTATATGATAACTGCCGGGCAAGAGTATCAAAAAATAAAAGGAGACATATAGTTCCGGAACGGAAAACAGAAATTTTCATTGGGACTATTAAAATAACATCCATGGAAATCAACATCAAAAATATTATTCAGCAAAATTTTGATTTGCAGGAGAACGAAGGGGCAGATAAAGTTTTGCCCCTTGCCGAAGCTGTTAAAAGAGCAGTTAAGCCCGGTATGAAAATCCATATGGGACTGGAAGCAAATGGAACCGCAAATGAAATAATCCGCCAGTTCAACAAAACAGCGCCGGGCTTTACCCTGATCATGCCGGGGGTAATAGGGGTTCTTTTAAATCTTGTATACTGCGGTTTAATTGAAAAAATAATCACCTCAAACTGCTCTTTTCTTGCTCCATCCATCGCCCCTTCCGGGATTTTGCAAAGGGCTTATAAAGAAAAATCGGTTATAATAGAAGACTGGTCATTGTGCACAATTACCCAGAGGCTCATGGCCGGTGCCCTTGGCCTCCCTTTTATGCCCACAGGATCAATAACCGGCAGCACCATGGAGCAGGAGAATCCAGACACCTTTAAAAAGATTAAAGACCCCTTTGGAAGCGGCCGGGATACAGGCCTTGTTAAAGCATTAAACCCTGACCTTTCTATTATTCACGCATGGGCAGCAGATCCCTATGGAAATACAATTATTTCCCCTGCATCCCCCTCTGTTTCCTGGGACAGCAATTTATGGGGACCAAAGGCGAGTAAAAAAGTCCTGGTGAGTGTTGAAAAAATAGTCACAACAGATTTTATACGTAAGCATTCAGCTCTTGTAAAACTCCCCGGCCATATGGTGGAATCAGTCTCCCTGGTCCCCTTTGGAGCACATCCTGTGAGCTTTATAAGCCAGGGAATCGAATCATTTTCATCCTATGGAGATGATTATGATTTTATGAAGGAGCATAAAAAAGCGGTCAAGGCCCCTGATCTCATGGATAAATGGCTTGAAGAATGGATATTCAAACCCCGGGGACAGACAGATTATTTAAAAAAAATCGGTGTTGATAAAATAGAATATCTGAAAAAAAAGAGCGAAAAAAATGCGTGGAAAAAAAATCAGGGAAAAAAGTTGCGCAACATTTCAACAACAGATAAGGCAACCGATCAGGAAGCCATGGTGATAATTGCTTCAAGAACAATAAAAGAGCAGATCATTAAAAATTCCCGTAAAGTCATGCTCGCCGGTGCAGGTGTAGCATCCCTTGCATCCTGGCTTGCATATTATAAGCTGAAAAAAGAAAATTATGATGTGGAGATCATGTCCGGCTCAGGGATACTGGGATACGCACCACGACCCTTTGATTCTTTTTTTGCATCCATCCATAACATACCATACTGCAAAATGTTAACCGATACCCTGGACATTTACGGGGTAATTGTCGGCGGTGCAAATTCCACAGCTTTAAGTGTTTTAGGGGCAGGCCAGATCGATAAACAGGGCAATGTTAACTCAACAAAAATCGGAGGCTCCTACATAACAGGCTCCGGCGGAAGCAATGATGCGGCAAACGCCAGAGAAGTTGTTGTTGTGGCGGAACAGTCCAAAAAACGATTTGTGGAGAAAGTCCCCTACATAACCTTTCCAGGAAACCGGGTTACAACCCTGGTCTCCTCCATGGGAATTTATAAAAAAAAGAAAAATAATGATGAATTTATCCTCACCGAATATTTTCCTGATCCTTTTTTGTCCAGCAGGGATGAAATAATAAATAAGATTAAAAATAACTGCGGCTGGGAAATAAAAATTGCAGAAAACCCCACTCAAATAGCACCCCCATCAATGGAAGAACTTTTGCTGATGAGAAGCTTTACTGTATGAAAGGGTGCAATACAAAAAAGTAATTAAAAGGAACGAGACGAACGGTGGCAGAACCTGGGAGCGAAGGAAAAGTTTTTTAACAATTCTTTAAGAGGTTTATTTATGAAGGCAATAACCTACAGCAATGCAAGAAAAACTCTTCGTGGTCTGATTCAGGACGTTTGCAATAATTCTGAACCAGCGATTATTGTTAGCAGCAAATTAAAAGAACAAGTTGTTCTTATTTCCCTTGAAGACTACCAATCCATGGAAGAAACAGCATACCTGCTAAATTCTCCGGCAAATCGTAAGCATTTGATAAAATCTTTGAAGGAAGCAGAGGATGGACAATTCGTCAACTTTTCCACTGATGAATTATGAATATTCAATTTACAAAGGAAGCCTGGAAGGATTTTGAATGGTTTTTAGACAAGAACAAAAAAACTGACAAAACGAATTCGACAGTTATTAAAGGATATTCTACGAAATCCAGAAGAAGGTATCGGTAAACCTGAAAAATTGAAGTTTCAATTATCAAGTTATTGGTCCAGACGGATTAATAAAGAACATCGCTTGGTATATAAAATCGAAGACAAAACGATTATTGTTATCAGTTGTCGTTTTCATTATGAATAAAATAAAAAAAACGATTAAAGAAAAGTTTTTTATTT
>JAUVKE010000452.1 GCA_030592105.1 Desulfobacteraceae bacterium | reverse complement strand
CTCTGGCTCTGGCTTTAAAAGCAGCTTCTGACGAGGTAAAGGATAAGATTTTTAAAAATATTTCAGATCGGGCAGGAATTATTTTAAAAGAAGAGATAGATTCTCTTGGAGCGGTGAAAATGAAGGAAGTTTCAGATGCACAGTTGCAGATCACCAAGGTAATTCAGGAAAAAGAGAGTAAGGGAGAAGTGGTAATCAGCGGCCGTGGAGGGGATGAGTTTATTGGATAAACCAGCAATTTTGTTTGATATATAGATATTCAGATAATAAATTTCATACGCCAGATGTGCTAAAATTATTTATGTGACGGTCTATAGATGGTCTTGTGACAAATTTTAAAATTAGGTAATTATCTGACAATCGACAGGTGCGGGGTTTATTATGGTTTTGGATAATCCATTTGAAGATTTTAAAAAAAATGTAAAGGATAACGGCTTTAAACGTCTGTTTACTGAAAGTGCTGGCGACTCGTTTCCTCAAACACCCGATGAGACCGACGTAATAGTTGAAGCTGAAAAAAAAGCTTATGCCAAAGGATTTGCAGATGGACAAACTTCTGCCGTTCAGGAAGAACAGATAAAGCTGACAGCGGTGCTCAACGATTTTCAATCAGTATTTTCAAATTTTGAAAAAATAAAAAAAGAGAATTGTAAACAAGCTGAAGTTAATGCGGTAAAAATTGCCATGGCCATAGCAAAAAAAATCGTGCTTGGGGAAGTCTCCATAAATGAGGATATGGTTATAAAGACTGTAAATCAGGTAATGGATAAAATAATGGGAGATGAGCAGGTTAAAATTAAAATCCATCCCGATGATCTGCAGATTATTAAAATGCATGAAACAGATAATGCCGAGCTTATTTTAAATAGAAAGTCTGTTTTTTTTGAAGAAGATCCCGAAATTACCCGGGGCGGATGTGTTGTAGAGACTGATTCAGGAAATATTGATGCAAGGCTTGAAAGTCAGCTTTTAATAATTGAAGAGGCTTTTTTAGATAAAATCGGGCAGCAGAATGGATAATATAATAAATTTCAATAAATATTATGATCTGTTAAACAGGATATCTCCCATTTCCTCAACAGGAAAGGTCGCAAAAGTTGTAGGTTTTGTTGTTGAATCAAAGGGCCCAAGATCCAGATTAGGAAGTATATGTAATATTTATACCGGGTCAAACAGGAAAAAGATAATGTCGGAAGTTATGGGCTTTAAAGGAAATAATCTTTTATTAATGCCCATAGAAGATATCAGAGGCCTGTCCCAGGGAAGTCTGGTGGTGGATAAAGAACAAAGCGCTGTGGTACCTGTGGGACATAGCCTTTTGGGAAGAGTTGTAGACGGCCTGGGGAATCCCATAGACGGTAAGGGCTCTATTCAAATTGAGGATGAATATCCTATTTATGCAGCGCCTTATAATCCTATTAAGAGAAAGAGGATAAATAAGGCCATGGACGTGGGAATCAGGGCTATAAATGGTTTTTTGACAGTGGGGCGTGGTCAGAGGCTTGGAATTTTTGCAGGCTCCGGCGTGGGGAAGAGTGTTTTGATAGGTATGATTGCCCGCCACGCAGCCGCAGATGTGAATGTCATAGCTTTAATAGGTGAAAGGGGGAGAGAAGTAAACGAGTTCATAGAAAAAGATCTTGGCGAAGATGGCCTGAAAAAATCTGTGGTTGTTGTTGCCACTTCTGACCAGCTGCCTTTAATAAGGATGAGGGGAGCTTTTATTGCCACTGCAATAGCGGAATATTTCCGGGATAAAGGGTGTGATGTGAATCTGATTATGGATTCTGTAACCAGGTTTGCAATGGCTCAAAGGGAGGTGGGGCTTTCCCTTGGTGAACCTCCTGCCACTAAGGGATATACACCATCTGTTTTTACTCTGTTGCCTAAGCTGCTGGAACGGGCCGGAACCTCAAGTAAAGGGACAATCACCGGATTTTATACTGTTTTGGTGGAGGGTGATGATTTTAATGAACCCATTGCAGACGCAGTACGTTCCATATTAGATGGTCATATTGTTTTAACAAGGGATCTGGCTGATCAGAATCATTATCCCGCAATAGATATATTAAAAAGCATCAGCCGTGTAATGGTCGATATAATAGATCCAAAACAGATGGAAAATGTAAACCGATTAAAATCTGTGATGGCTACTTATAGAAAAGCAGAGGATTTGATTAATATAGGTGCGTATGTGGCTGGTAGTAATCCTGATATAGATTATTCCATAGATATGATAAAAAAAATAACCAATTATTTAAAACAGGGCATAAATGAAAAAGCGACTTTTGAGGAGAGTATCGAAAATCTTGAAAGT
>JAUVKE010000258.1 GCA_030592105.1 Desulfobacteraceae bacterium | reverse complement strand
TTTTGATTTTGACAAATCATCTGTATTATTAATGTCCAACAGCTTCATATTATTTTACTTAAGAATGTCCATTTAGGAATTTAGAAGAAATAAAATACGGGAAGTCTATCTGTTTTACGGAAGCCCTGAATTCACTATAGTACCTTACTCCTGAAACCCTGTCATAAGAAACAAGAAAATTATAATGAAAAATTAGCTCCAAATTTTATAAGTGATTAGCTTGATATCTGTAAATACAATGAGTTGGGCCGTTTGTAGGGGCAGAATCCATTTCTGCCCCTGTATCATTTTTTGCAGATATGGATAGGGCGGATATAGAATCCGCCCCTACTTGGGTTGCGGGCAAAGCCAGCATTAGTTATCTTACGTAACAGTTATAATAATTCAATCATCTGGGCTACTGTAAGTTTAATTTTATAAGAAAACCCGGCAGAATGCCTGAGTTCTTTTTCCAATACAGCCATATCCATATAAAAACCTGTTCTGTTAAGGCGATAGTTTTCATCTGTTTTGATCTTTTCCGTAAAAGTTTCACATCCGGAATTTTTAATTATATCACCATTAGGTTTATTTAAAATGTGAGGTATGCCATGTAATCTGCAAATCATTGGGCGATATGCATATAATGCACACAGCCCATTAAAATTTACAGGGCACATAGAACGATGATCTGTTTTATCCGCAGCTTTTTTTTTAATTCTGTCTTTTTCCGTATTATTAAGACGGAAAAATCCTTTTTGCAAATAGAGATATTCAAGAAGAGTATAATGATAAAAAAGACTCTTACAACAATTGTCTTTACACTCTGTACAATTAAACCGGTAAAATTCTGAAATTTCACTGTACATTCGGTCCATTACAACAAAATTTTTACCAAGCTTCTCTAAAAAAGAGTTGTATTTATTATATTTTATTTCATGCAGTATTTTTTTAACCATTAAGATTCAATAATATCCAGCTGTGAATTTGCAAGAAAGAGAATAGAGGAAGTCTATTTTTCCCCCGTTATTCAATACGCTGCAAAAACAGCTATAGATTGAAATTATCTTTTGTAAGATTCTAATCGGGCACTGCTGATTTTGCGTATGAACTAAAAGTATACAATTTTTTCTGTTTCTTGATAATTTTAATTGTTTTTTTTACTTCCTGCTCTGTAACTGTTTTTCGCAGTTTTTCCATTTCATATATTGTTTCTGCAAAACGGATTCCCTCGGCAGCACTTATCCATTTAAGCTGGAGTCTCTCTGGTCTGATTTCCAGTTTCTCCATTTTTTTTCTTACTCTGTTTATTCTTTTTTCTGTCCAGTGGTTCGCATCAATATAATGACAATCACCAATATGGCATCCACTCACAAGAATAACAGGCGCTCGTTTTAAAAAAGCCTGCCAGATAAATTTTTCATCTACTCTGCCGGAACACATAGTTCTTATCAATCGTACGTTTGTAGGATATTGAATCCTTGAAACGCCGGCATAATCAGCGCCAGCATAAGAGCACCAGTTACAGGCAAAAGTTAAAATCTTTTCTTCGGGTTCATCTTCAAGGATGGCATCTATCTGCAGAAGAATCTGTTGATCCGTAAAATGATTCATAATTATTGCGCCAAATTTGCATTCAGCAGCACAAGTTCCGCAACCGGCACATGCGGCAGTATTTACAACAGCAGGAGCCTTTTTATTAACATCAATAAATATAGCGTTATAGGGGCAGACCTCAGCACATTTTCCGCATGATGTACAATGTTCTTCGATAATAAAGGAGGTAATCGGCTCTGTTGTAATTTCACCCTTGTGCATTAAACGCATTGCACGAGCAGCAGCGGCGGATGCCTGGGACACACTCTCCTTGATATCTTTAGGTGCTTCAGCACAACCGGCATAAAAAACACCTCTTGTTGCAGCATCTACAGGCTGCAGCTTTGGGTGTGCTTCCATAAAAAATCCATCAGACGTTAACTGCAGACCAAGCATCTCCTGAAGTTTTCTGGTACTTGCTGCAGGCTTTAATCCAACTGCAAGGACAAGCATATCAAGATCATGAAATTCTATTTTTCCGGTAACAGTATTTTCAACAATTACTCTTAAACTCTTATCGTCAAGTTCATCTACAGTCCCTGGAAGACCCCTTATATAATGAGTTCCCGCCATCTTTGATCTTGTAAAAAGATCTTCAAAACCCTTTCCGGATGCCCTGATATCCGTATAAAAAACTTTAATCTCAATGTCAGGATAATGTTCTTTAAGTACAAGTGTACTTTTAATTGTGTTCAAACAACAGATATTGGAACAATATGCTGCTCCTTTTCTTAAGGAGCGGGAACCTACGCACTGAATAAATCCTACTGTTGCAGGCCGTTTTTTATCTGTAGGGCGTATCAGTTCACCTTGTGAAGGGCCACCTGCGTTTACAAATCGTTCAAATTCTACGCTGGTTAAAACATTAGCAAACCTTGTATATCCATACTCATCAAGTTCTGTGGGGTCATATGCTTCAAACCCTGTTGCTACAATAATGGAACCAGCGCTCACTATAATCTCTTCATCCGACATATGAAAATCGATACATTTTTTTTCACATGCATCAAAACATTTTGCGCAAACTGAAGGATTATGACCTAAACATTCGTGTATATTTAAAACATATGACGAAGGAACAGCCTGGGGAAAAGGTGAAAATATTGCCTTGCGGGATAAAAGGCCAAGATTAAATTCATCCGGCCGTACAACAGGACATACCGTTGAACAATCACCACATGCTGTACACTCATCTTCTTTCACATAACGAGCTTTTTTAATAATTTTAACATCAAAATTACCAACATAGCCTTTAACATCAACTACTTCACTTAAAGTGTGAAGTGTTATTCCTGGATGCCGACCGACATCCGTCATCTTGGGACCGAGGATTCAGATGGAGCAATCCATTGTGGGGAAGGTTTTATCAATCTGTGCCATGGCTCCCCCTATGGAAGGATTCTTTTCCACAATAACCACTTCATAGCCACTGTCGGCCAGATCAAGCGCTGCCTGAATTCCGGCAATCCCTCCCCCGATAATCAGGGTTCGTTTTGTAAGTGGTAATGTCTCCTCAAAAAGCGGAGTAAGAAGCCTGACTCTTGCTACAGATATTTTTACCAAATCTATTGCTTTTTGAGTTGCGGCTTCACGTTCTTTCATATGAACCCAGCTGCATTGCTCACGGAGATTAGCCATTTCCAGAAGGTAAGGGTTTAATCCTGCCGAAATCATCATCTGACGAAAAGTCGATTCATGAAGTCTAGGAGAGCAGGAAGCTACAATAATACGATCAAGATTATATTCATCAATATCATCTTTTATCTCCTGCTGCCCCGGTTCAGAGCATGCATAAATAATATCTTTGGATATGACAACATCCTGCAAATCTGATCCTGCCGCTGCAACTTCTTCGCAGTTTACAGTTTGAGCAATATTCAGGCCACAATGTCAAACATAAATACCTATGCGTGCTTTGTGCTGTATCTCTGTAGCAACTGCTAAATTATTTATTGCCTGCATTAAATTACTCCCAGTAAATAGTTTTAGCTATAAGAGTTGTTAAATCCTCTATAGGAATTTTTATCTCTTCCCCTTGAAATGGGTCTTCCATGGCACATTTTAAATGAATTTGGCATTTTGGACATGAAGTAATCAGAAGATCACTGTATGTTTCCTTTACCTGAATAAGCCGCTTTACCTGAAGAGCTTTGGTGTATGAATCGCATCCGATCCATGCGCAATTACCACAGCAAATGGAAGCGGTTCCTGAAAATCGCATTTCAGTAAATTTATTCGGTTTCAACTGGTTAATCAATTGTCTGGGAAGATCTCCCGTATCTTCAGTTCTACACAGGCGGCAGGAATCCTGGTATGTAATATTTTTGTTAAACTTTTTAAAATTAACTGCCCCTTTATTAATCTCTTTTTCAAGAAAATCATACAGATAGGTTACCTTAAAATTTGAATCAATCCCATTTTTTTTATAATAACTGCCAAGTGTTTTATAACATTCAGGGCAGGCTGTTATTACTTCTTCAATACCCATGCTTTCTATTGCATTAACATTTTGCCTTGCCAGTTTTATAAAATTATTCTTGTCTCCTGACCAGAGAAGATCATGCCCGCAACATCGTTCATTTTCAAGTAAAGCTGGCTGAACATCAAAAAAAT
>JAUVKE010000533.1 GCA_030592105.1 Desulfobacteraceae bacterium | reverse complement strand
AGTCTGAATCCGGAGAATTTACAGTTAATACTTTAAGATGTCCACCTGTATATTTTCTGGCATTGTCGAGTATTATAGCATCTCCTATTATAATTGGTCTGCAGATTTCATATATAACAGGGTTTGCAAGGGCTGCATGAATTATTTCGGGTCCTATACCAACAGGATCTCCCATGGTGATGCCAACAACTGGAAGTTTATTTTGCATTATAATAACCTTTTTATATTATATTTGATCAGATCACATGTTAAAGCATGTCTGTAATCAGCGCGACTGAATGGTTATTTTTTATTTTTTAAAAAACTCAATAAAAGGATTGTGAAATGGGATTTTTTCATTTTTCTGTTTTTTGGGTTTTCCAGGAACCATTTTTTTAGAATTATCTTTTTTAGGAGCTTTTTTTTTGCCTGGAAATATTTTTAGAGATAATGAGATTCTTTTTCTCTCATGGTCTACGTCGAGAACGGATACTTTTACTTTTTGCTGTATTTTGACTATATCTGATGGATTTTTTACAAATCTATCAGCAAGCTCACTTATATGAACAAGGCCGTCCTGATGAACGCCTACATCCACAAAAGCACCAAAGGCTGTAACATTGGTCACTATTCCCGGAATCTTCATACCAACTTCAAGATCCTCTATTTTTTTTATGCCATCTTCAAATGTAAAAGCCTCGAAATCTTCTCTGGGATCACGTCCTGGTTTGGCAAGTTCATCCATTATGTCATTAAGTGTAGGCAGCCCAATATCTTCACTAACATACTTTAAAAGATCAATTTTTTTTCTAAGATCAGGTTGGGCAATCAGATCTTCTACGCTGCATCCGATATCCCTGGCCATTTTTTTAACTACATGATAAGATTCAGGATGTACAGCACTTGTATCAAGCGGATTCTTTCCATTGTAGACCCTTAGAAATCCGGCTGATTGCTCAAAAGCCTTTGGCCCCAGTCTGGAAACTTTTTTTAAATCTTTTTTTGATTCAAACGGGCCGTTTTCATTTCTATATGCAACTATATTGCGCGCAAGCCCGGGCCCGAGACCGGAGATATAAGCAAGAAGCTGAACACCTGCTCTATTTGTATCTGCCCCGACTTTATTAACACAGCTTATTACAACATCATCCAAAGAGCTTTTTAAATTTGTTTGATCAACATCATGCTGATATTGACCGACACCAATCGATTTTGGATCAATTTTGACAAGTTCTGCAAGAGGATCCATCAGACGTCTGCCAATGGAAACAGCTCCGCGTACTGTAAGGTCAAGATCCGGAAATTCTTCACGTGCAACATCTGAGGCAGAATAAATGGAAGCTCCACTTTCATTAACCATTATAATCAGAATATTTTCCTGAAGCCCGATTTTTTTTAGAAAGGTCTCGGTCTCTCTCCCTGCAGTACCATTTCCTACAGCTATAGCACCTATATTAAATCGCTTGCACAGGTTTTTGACTTTAACTGCTGCTTCAGAATCTTTTTTCTGATTCATATTCGGGAATATGGTATCATTGCATAACAGCTTGCCCTGATTGTCAAGGCAGACTATCTTGCATCCGGTTCTGAATCCCGGGTCTATT
>JAUVKE010000362.1 GCA_030592105.1 Desulfobacteraceae bacterium | reverse complement strand
TCACTGCTCCAAGGGGTCTGGCGGTTCTTGAGAAGGCGGATATTTTTCTATGCCCTTCATATATTCAGAAAAATTTTCCCGGGCAGATCGACCCTGCAAAGGTTGCCTTTGACCCCTGGGAAGGTATCCATGACGAAGGAGCAATAAAGCTCCGTAAAACGGATTACGGCAAATGGGTACAAAGGGTGGAAAAGCGGAAGAAAAAGGTTTTTGATTTTGTAATGGATGCCATTAACAAGAAAAAAACCGTGGTCATGCTGGATGGTGGAGACCCTTGTGTTTATGGCCCTTCCCTTTACTGGCTCTTAAAAGGGTTTGACCATAAATATCTTGAGGTGATTCCAGGAATAAGCGCATTTAATGCGGCAAGCGCTACCCTTAAAAAACCGATGATAGGGGAAGGGATTAACTTTGTCATGCTTACCGCTCCCCATTCCATGTTCGGAAGATCCTTTGAAAAGGGAGATGATCTTCTAAAAGATCTTTCCGGATATAATGTTACAATGGTTTTCTATATGGCCATTTCGTCAATGGACAGGCTTGTGGAAAAATTCAGCAGATATTATCCGCCTGATCTTCCCATGGCTATTGTCTATTATGCGGGGTATTCGAGCAAACAAAAGATTTTAAAGAGCTCATTGGGCAAAATTTTGGATGATCTGAAAAAGACTGATGAAAAGTGGATGGGGCTTTTGATAATCGGCAAAGCCGTTAAATAATGAAAAAATCGAACTGTTTTCCCCATCGATCTGCTGGTCTGTGGGCCTATATCTATTTTTACAAAAAAAGTAATGCCATGAAATATAAAAGATTAACGGTTTATGTGTTCGCTATATTCTTTTTATTTTCGTTTCAGGTTCATGCCCACGGCGTAAAAGGCAGGCTGGATTACGGAGGTATTGTGGTAACCGCCGAATACGACACAGGAGAACCCATGAGCTACGCTAGGATAAAAGTTTCGGCTCCGGGTGCAAAATTAATGTTCCAGTCAGGCAGAACAGACAGGAACGGCCGGTTCTGTTTTTTCCCCGATACGGAAGGAGAGTGGAAGGTGGCTGTCGATGATGAGATGGGACACAGGCTCGAGGTTCCTGTCTCTGTGAATGAAGCAATGAAATTAAAAACAGATCAGCAGGCAGGAAGATCAGCAGGCAATTTTTTATCGAAATATGAAAGAGCTATTATGGGCATATGTATCATTTTTGGAATTTTCGGGATTCTGTTTTTATGGAAAGGAAAAAGGAAGCATTACAAGCAAACCTGATTTAAGGATACTGATAATATTTATTCTATGCAAAGGAGGCGAACAGGCAAAAATATTTTTTGAAAAATTAACTTTTACAAAACCTTGAAAAAGGCAGGAGTAAAGGCGCATTCGGTTATCCTTACCGCCGCATTTGGACGTAAGGAATATGCCGGTCCGGATAGCATTGAAAAGCTTGCGCAGAACCAGGCGACCATGGTTTTTTTTACAATGTTTCTCGATCTGAAAAAAGTAGTAAAAAAATTAAATACTCATTACCCAAAGGCAGGCGGAGAATACATTTTTTTGCGGGAAAGTTATGGTAAAGGCATGGCCTTTCTCTCCGGGTGGATAGCTCTAATCGTGGGATTCTCAGCCCCCATTGCCTTTGCCACCTATTTTTTGCGCGCCTTGCCTGTCTCGCATAGTTTTAAAACAGCGGTTTCTTTTGGGGGGATAGATATCATTACAATATCGCCGGTTACCATATTGGCTGCGTCAATTATTATTATCCTTTCCCTGGTTCATTATCACAGCCTCCTGTTGGGAAGCCGCATCCAGAATGGTTTGACCATCTTCAAAATAACCCTTATCTGCATCTTTATTCTAACAGGATTCTGTTTCGGCAGCGGTTCAGCTGCCAACCTGTCAGGGGAACTGAACCCGGGCTTGATTTTTTCCGATAGTTTTGCCATCTCCCTGATCTACACCTCTTTTGCCTACAGCGGCTGGAACGCAGTCGCTTATCTGGGTGGAGAGATCAAAAACCCCGGCAGAAACATTCCCCTTTCTCTTTTTATCGGCACGTTTCTGGTGCTGGGTCTTTATCTTCTTTTGAATATGATCTATATCTACGCCCTTCCTGTAAAAGAGATGAGCGGAGTTCTGGAAGTAGGAAAAACAGCGGCGGTTTCACTATTCGGAGATAATATCAGCAGATATTTTGCAGCAGCGATTGCCATCGGCATTCTATCCGCTGTCAGCGCCATGATCATGACCGGTCCGCGGGTCTATTATGCCATGTCAAAAGATGGTCTCTTTTTTAAACTTTTCGGCAAATTGGATCAAATTCACAAAACACCGGCCTATTCCATTTTCCTGCAGGCGGCGTTTGCCATTATCATGATTCTTACTTCCGCGTTTGATAAACTGCTTTTATACATCGGTTTTACCCTGGCGCTCTTTGCCATGCTGACAGTAGCCGGAATGATAGCGCTCAGGATAAAACAACCTTCCCTGGTGCGCAGCTACAAGACGTTCGGGTATCCCTTTACACCGTTTTTCTTTATCTTGGGCAATCTGTGGATTATCTTTTTTTCAATCAAAGAAAGGCCGGTTGTCTCTCTCTTCGGCTTGGGAACAATAGGGCTCGGCGGATTAATTTATTTATATTTCAAAAACAGCGGCGGCAGTATTAGTATCCCTGGCTGCGGAAATCGAATGAAGATAATTACAGTATGCAGGGAGGTGATAGGAAAAACAGACAGAAAGTAAAAGGCAAAAAGGAGGGAAAAGGCAGCTACCCCCGGCCAGGGTTTGCAAGGCCGCCTTCCCTGTGAAGCCACCTTGTGGTGAGGTATGTTTTGACTCTCTTTATACCACCTAAGTATTCCTTCGTCAATTTAGTTTCAGTCTGATCATCAATCCTGATAACTTCATTTCAGTGTTTAATATTATTTAAAGAAGAAAAAGAAATGAAATCGTAACTATTCAGCTACATAAAAGATATTAATTATATACACGCTTCAGGTGTGATCTGATTCAAACAATTGAAATTGTTTGAACGCATTAGAAGACGTTAAGAAAGAACCATTAGAACTGAATTTATTTGTATTATTTTCT
>JAUVKE010000052.1 GCA_030592105.1 Desulfobacteraceae bacterium | reverse complement strand
TTTCCTTTTTGACCGTTTCAAGTGCTACTTTCGCTTTGAATGATGCACTATAATTTTTTCGAATCTTACCCATCAATGGGCCTCCTTTTTGTTGATCAGGATATACTCATTTTACACCTTAAACAACTGTCCAGTTTTTGGGGAGTATTATAGTTTGTAATCAACATAGCTTAATAGTTACATTTATTCATAAGTGAGGTTGTGTGTGCATTCCAGTATATTCGAAAAAATAGAGATTGCCCAGGGGGATATAACAAAATTTAAAGTCGATGCAATAGTAAATGCTGCTAATAAACGGCTCCTTGGCGGAGGGGGTGTTGATGGAGCAATTCACAGGGCTGCAGGCCCGGAACTTTTAAAATTTTGTAAAACCATTGGCGGGTGTTCTACAGGAGAGGCGGTTATATCTCCAGGGTACAGGCTCTTTGCCAGGCATGTGATTCATACTGTCGGGCCAATATACAGTGGTTCAGAGGAAGATAAACTTTTTCTTGCTGATTGCTATAAAAACAGTCTTAAACTGGCGGCTGAACATGGGGCCACGTCTGTGGCATTTCCAGCCATCAGCTGTGGGGTATACGGTTATCCTGTTGAAGGTGCATGTGAGATTGCGGTTAACACTGTCTGTGATTTTCTGAAAATTAACAAGAAATTAAATAAAGTAATATTTGTTCTATATTCTTCAAAACACCTTAAGGTTTATGCAGATTTTATTGCTTCTATCTCCTGACTTTTCTGTTTCAATGGGGTTATTCGTGCCTGATCACCCTTAGTGCGCGGATGAAATGAATTTTTCAGCGGCAACAGCAAGTAATTCTGATCTTTTCATTTCATGTTTGCCTCGAAATTCATCCACACTTCACAGGAGTGATTCAGGAAACATAACATTAAAACGTTTTTTCGATTCGTTAGTGTGTATTTACACATTTGTCAAGATTTTGGGTAAATTTTTTATATGAACATCTATATATTGACAAAATTACCTTTAATGACTAGTATTGATTAAGAAAGAGGAATTTGAGTAATATTTGATCAATCAGGTTAATCCCAGTTTTATATTAAATTTTTTAGGAGAGAGAATTATGCTTGATATTACAGAAGCTGCCAAATCGGAGCTTACCGAGTTTTTTAAGGATAAGGACGTTAAGCCGATCAGAATCTTTTTGAATGAGGGCGGATGAGGCGGTCCATCACTTGCCATGGCTCTGGATGAGCCAAGAGATACGGATCATGTTTATAAAATTAATGATGTTGAATATCTTGTTGATAAAGGTTTCATGGAAAAAGCCAAGCCAATAACTGTCGATTTTATGGGTATGGGTTTTAAAATAACCTCCGGTATGGTAACAGAACAATCATCATCATGCTCAGGCTGCGGATCAACAAGCAACTGCTGCTGATTTTATAGAAATTGTAACTATTCATTTGCAATCAGCATTTTTAAACAACTGAATAGTTACGATAAAATTTTGGCTTTTATGTGCAGGTTACAAAAACATGTTTTTCAGGATGGAATCAGGCTCAGGGGAGTTATACATAATAATATTTTTAAGATGGAAATAACTGTCAGGATCCATGGAATCAAATTTGATTCCGAATCCATCATCTGTATTATGGATTATTGTTCCTGTTATTTTTAGTCTAAGGCTTGATGAAGACCCTGAAAGGATAATTTCTGTTTGGCAGGTTGAACCTTTTGGGAGTTTTTTTTTACTTTTAACAAACATTCCTTTCAGGCTTAGATTCTTTAAGTCTCCAGTCTCATTCACTTCGCTGGTATCTGTTTTTATTATTACCTGTGTGTCAAAATTGACGCGTGTTTTTTTTCTTTTGTTATCCATCATTGCCCATCCCCATATAATTTATGAACCGGGTAAAATGTTAGAGAATTGATATTCTTCTACCCTGGTACTAAATGATGCTTCAAAATCATTTTCTCCCCATTGCTCTATCGAAATAAATTCATTTTCCGAATTATCAGCATAATCCCATTTAATGAGTTCTCTCCCTTTTTTTTCTTCATTATTAAAAAAAAGCCCACCAGAGGATTCATAAAGCTGAAAAATTTTTCCGTTATAGTTAATTTTATCAGGGGGATCTTCGTGCTCGATGATATGTTCTTTTAAGCCTTTTCCCAGGCTGTTGAAAGGGATTTTTCTGCTAATGGAGAAATGATCCTCATCATCAGGTTCCCTTTCCAGGTAGATGGTGTCGTCTGATGTCGTAAGCTGCCATTCATATGTATTCTCATCATCTCCCCAAGTGTATCTATTATATGCTGTAACCTGCCATGATTTTAAATCAAAGTCTACAAAAAAGCCCTTTTCCATATCAGCAAGGGAAAAGTTGATGGCGATATTTTTTTTTTGGTCTTTTTTTTTGAAAATTTTTTTCCAGATCAAGTCGTGTCCTCAAGTCTTTTTGCTTTCAGATAATTACCCAAGTTTATGACACAAGGATAATAGGGCGGAAAACCTGTATCCTTGTGACTGTATCTTTATGAAAGGCTATATTCCCATCTTTTTTTTTAATTCCATAAGATGGTCTGAGGCTGTTGTACTATTTCCGGTTGCAAGGGAC
This sequence comes from Desulfobacteraceae bacterium, assembly GCA_030592105.1. The sequence continues at coordinate 8,823 of JAUVKE010000052.1, read as the reverse complement.
TGGTTAATCTCATCGTCTATACTTTTGTCAACATTGACAATATCTCCGTAAGCCTGGGCAAGGGATTCGTCCTCTTCAACCTTGGCTTTCATCTTCTCCAGCATGGAAATTGTACCTGAAGAGTCAATATTAGCGATCTGTTTGTTTATCTTTTTTGTTGAAGCAGCTGTTTTTGCGCGTGCCTTTAATGTTATAAGGTCGTTTTCATATTTTGTAGTTGTTGATTTTATTTTATTAACATTTGCCTGGAGGCTGTCTGCCATTTTTTCATGGTTTTGTGCTTCTTCTGCAAGTTTTACAGCTTCAGCTGAGTGCTCTTCTTTTTTAGCCAGAGCTGCAGATGCAAGCCGTTCAGATTCCTGGGGCTCTAATTCTCCCTTTTGCATTTTCTGAAGCAAAAGAATGGCTTTTCTTTCATAATCTGCTGCGAGTTTTTTATTGTTGTCAGAACTTTTTCTGGTTCTAATGGCAATCCCTTTTACCTCGGCAAGGCTTGTCATGGCACTTTGAAGATCTTTTTTCAAGTCTCTTATTCCCTGCTCGGTCATTCTTATGGGGTCTTCAAATTTATCTATTACTGCATGGGTTTGCGCCTGTCCCACCTTGAAAAGTCTTTTGAAAATGGACATATTTCTCCCTTATAAATTGAAATTTACAGGTTATTTTTTGTGAGGATGTTTTATATGAAAATGATGAATTTTGAATTATGAATGATGAATTAAGGAATTCTACTAATTTATAAAATGTCATTAACCGGTGTCTCATTTTCATATTTTGTTGTGCCCGACAGGGCATGCTGGTTGTATAGTAAAATTTTTAGAGGCGGTTTTTATTCTGAAGCGTATTCCAGGAATTCTGAACCGTATTCAGTCAAAGCAAGGCTTAGTGCCTGAATAGAACCTTCCAGTTCGTTTCTGTCCAGGTTTTCAAGTTGAAGAGTATCCCTGAAAAGTATTACCCTGGCTTCTTCATCAAGGACAAAAGCTCCATGGACAAGATTTCTGTTTATTTGGAGCAGCCGTTTAAAAAAAAGGTCAGAATCTTGATTTGCCTTCATAATAACCTGTTCCAGAACAACAATCGGTTCTTCACAATCTATAACCAGATTTTTAATTCCGTTTTCTTCATCTTCCACTATTACGAGTTCTTCTTCTTTATCTTCCTTTGTAATGATCATCTCCATGTCAGTTAAATATTCTTTGATCTGCTCAAATTTTGACTCCATAAAAAAAGCCTCCTTATGTTAAGATACCCATTTAACAAAATCAGTCTCGCCTATCCTTTCCCTTTCAAAGTTGTTCACAGGGCTTGTGGCGTCGGGATAGCCCATGGCAATTCCCATGACAAGGGACCTGTCATCGGGTGTTTTACATATTCTGCGAATAATTTCAGGGAAGTGTATTGCTGCTGCAAGAATACATGTCCCAAGATTTTTTGCGTGGGCAAGAAGAGAAAAATTCTGCATAAAAATACCAACATCAAGTGCAGCATATTCTGATGCAAGCTTGCTGTCCACGGTGAATATAAGCAGGGCAGGGGCATGGAAAAAAGAAAACATATTGTCAGAGTGTTGTTCTCTTCCTTTTTTATCATCCCGTGCTATATTCAGGGATGTGAAGACCTTTTTTCCAACATCAGCATATCTTTTTTTTAAATTTTTCGGCCAGTCTTTTGTCATTGAAAAATCGGATTCAGGCTCGATTCCGGAAAGGAGCGCTTTCCTGTTTTCTTTTTTCAGATCTTCCAGTGCCTGGCCTGTTACAACGGTAACTTCCCATGGCTGAGTGTTGCCCCAGGAAGGGCACCAGGATGCTTGCTCAAGTATCTCTTTTATTGTTTCATGGGGTACTGGAGTTGATAGAAATTTACGAATACTGCGTCGATCTGAAATTGCCTGGAGTAAATTCATTTTATACCTTACAGTAAATTTAATGGGGAGGTTATGGGAAAATTTATATTTATTGAGAAGTTATTTTATTTTCGAGTAATAGCTTGTTTTTCTCCATAAACCAGTATAAACATACAAGGAAATGTGTGTCAAGGTCAATCGGATTGTCAGAGTTTTAGCCTGGCGCAGAGATCTGGGTAATTGGCAGTTTTTGTTCCGGCGTTATTTCTATATATGGATTGTCAGATAATTATTTGTCCCCAAGTTTATGTTTTTTATGAAGCGTCTTTTATTATATTTAGCCGCGGCTTTTTTTTTGCTTATTACAGTTATTGTTACGACGCGGATTCTTGTGAATACGAGTGACTGGGGTGCAAAAAGTGATAATCGTCCCCTTACTTTGAAAACCCCTTTGGAAAAAATTTCTGTTCACCTTTATTTTGGAGCCAAGGATAATTCTTTTTTGATTGCAGAGGAAAGGGATGTCCCACGTTCTGATAATATCCTTTTATTTGGTGGGGCAATAATAAATGAATTAATCCAGGGGCCTGCTGACAGCAGGTTGATGCGCACGGTTCCTGAGGATGTTTTTCTCAGGGCTTTTTATCTTACAAAGGACCAGGCAGCATTTGTTGATCTCTCCGTTGAACTTAAGGAAAATCATCCTGGAGGAGTTAAACCGGAACTTTTTACCATATATTCAATTGTTAACTCGTTGATTTTGAATATTCCTGAAATCACAAGTGTTAAAATATTAATCAAAGGGGTGGAAACTTTGACCCTTGCGGGTCATGTGAGTCTGGAAGCTCCCTTTAAGGCAGATATGTTATTAATACGATGAAAGCAGAATCCAGCATTAAAAAAATACGAAATATCGGTATAATTGCACACATCGATGCTGGCAAGACAACCGTCACAGAACGTGTCTTATATTATACTGGCCGTTCCCATAAAATTGGGGAGGTGCATGATGGCGAGGCCGTTATGGACTGGATGCCCGATGAGCAGGAGAGGGGTATTACAATTACCTCTGCTGTTACCACATGCCATTGGAGGCAGCATGAAATACAGATTATTGATACTCCCGGACATGTTGATTTTACCATAGAGGTTGAACGGTCTTTGCGGGTATTAGATGGGGCCATTGGAGTTTTTTGTGCCGTTGGGGGGGTGGAACCACAATCGGAGACTGTTTGGCGGCAGGCTGATAAGTACCATGTCCCCAAAATAGCCTTTGTTAATAAGATGGACAGGATTGGGGCCGATTTTTTCGGAACTGTTAATGCCCTGGAAAAAATTCTTGGCGTAAACCCCCTTGTTTTGCAGATTCCCTGTGGCAGCGAGGAAAAATTTGCGGGTGTTATTGACCTCCTCACTATGCAACAGGTGATTTTTCACGGGGATACCATGGGGGAAACATATTCCATGGAAGATATCAATGCTGATGATATTGAAAAAGCGGAAGAATATCGTGAAAAATTACTTGAAACTTTAGCTGAATTCGATGACGATCTCATGGAAGCTTATCTGGCTGAAGAACATATTGATATAAAAATGCTCCGTAAGGTGATACGGGATGTGACCACAAATTTAGACGTTGTACCTGTGTTATGCGGAAGTGCTTTAAGGAATAAAGGTATACAACCACTCCTTGATGCAATTGTTGATTTTCTTCCAAGTCCCTTGGATATTCCCCCCATAAAAGGGGTTTTCCCTGATACAAATGAGCCTGTGGCATGTCCTCCTGAACTCAAGGCACCCCTTGCGGCTCTGATTTTTAAGGTTATCATGGTCGAGGGAAGAAAGCTTACTTACGTGAGGGTTTACAGCGGCCAGATGCAGGTTAAAGAAGATGTTTATAATCCTTCCCGTAAGAAAAAAGAGAAGTTGTCTCGAATATTACGCATGCATGCAAATAAAAAAGAGCGGATACAAAGTGTGGGGCCTGGAGGTATTGTAGCAGTGATAGGTTTAAAAGAATCATCCACCGGCGAGACACTTTGCCTTTTGGATCATCCTGTTTTACTGGAAAAAATAGATTCATATGAACCTGTTATCTCTGTGGCTCTTGAACCTAAAACCCATGCTGACCATGAAAAGGTTGAAGCAGTTATTGAAAAATTTATTGCAGAAGACCCCACCTTAAAAGTAAAACAGGATGAAGATACAGGACAGACTATTTTGTCCGGTATGGGTGAACTCCACCTTGAAGTCATAGTTAGTCGCATGCAGCGTGAATTCGGCATGAGTGTAAATGTGGGAAAACCCCAGGTTGTTTACAGGGAATCGATTGAAAATGAAGTCGAAGCCCTGGGATTATTCGATAATGAGGTTGCAGGGCAGCATCATTATGGAGAAGTCAGGTTAAAATTGAAGCCTCTTACCAGGGGAACTGAGAACAGGTTCGTCTCAGAGCTTACAGATGAATCGATTCCTGAGATTTATATTCCTGTTATAGAAAAAGGGGTTATGGAATCTTTGGAAAGTGGGGCATTGATGAACTATCCCGTTGTTGATGTTGAAGCTGTTTTAACAGGTGGCTCTTTTAAAGAATCCCAGGGTTCAGAACTGGCATACACTGTTAGCGCATCTTTGGCATGTAAGGAGGCTTTGAAAAAAGGCTCTCCCTATCTTCTTGATCCTCTTATGAAGGTGGAGGTTTTTGTTCCGGAATCTTTTGTGGGGGATGTGATAGGGGATCTTAGTGCCCGAAGTGGCAAAATCGAAGCGATTAAGCATAAAGCAGCCGGATTGCAGGCAATAACGGCTGTTCTTCCCCTTGCACAGATGTTTGGCTATTCAACCTCCTTAAGATCCGCGACCCAGGGCAGGGGAGTCTTTACAATGAAATTCTCGCATTTTGACAGATGCTGAAACAGGTGTTAAATACTTTATATGATTATTCGGAAAAAAACCCGTGAAATTTCTGTTGGTATGGTAAAAATAGGTGGGATGGCTCCTGTTGCTGTTCAGTCAATGACCAATACTTTTACCATGGATATTGAATCGACTGTTTCTCAGATTAAACGTCTTGAAAAATGCGGCTGCGAGATTGTAAGGATTGCTGTGCCGGATAAAGAATCTGCAGCGGCAATAGCTGATATAAAAAAAAGGCTTTTAATACCTATTATCGCAGATATTCATTTTGATTTTCGGCTTGCACTGGCATCTGTAAAAGCTGGCGCAGACGCCTTGAGAATTAATCCTGGAAACATCGGGGGAAGAGAAAAACTAAAGGCGATTATAAACTGCGCAAAGGATCATGATATATCCATAAGGGTCGGAGTTAATGCAGGGTCCCTTGAAAAGGAGATGCTGCAAAAATATAATGGAGCATCTGCCCAGGCCATGGTTGAGTCTGCTCTCAGGCAGATCGATATTTTTGATTCATTTAATTTTTCCAATATTAAATTATCTATTAAAGCATCGGATGTACAAAAAACAATCAAAGCATACAGACTTTTATCATTAAGGACAGATTTCCCTCTCCATGTGGGCGTAACAGAAACAGGGTCACTTATTCCTGGAATCGTCAAATCTTCCATAGGTATAGGTACCCTTCTTGCCGAAGGGATTGGGGATACCATACGTGTCTCTTTAACATCTGATCCTGAGGATGAAGTACGTGCAGGATTTGAAATATTAAAGGCACTTGGTATTCGCCAGCATGGGCCTGATATTATTTCCTGCCCCACTTGCGGTCGTTGTAAAATTGATCTTTTTAATATAGTTGAACAGGTTGAAAAAGCACTTTTACCTTCTACTTTACCATTGAAAATAGCAATAATGGGATGTGTAGTTAATGGCCCTGGCGAAGCAAAGGAAGCTGATATTGGAATAGCCGGAGGGGATGGGGCCGGGGTTCTTTTCAAAAAAGGGAAAATAGTAAAAAAAATTCCCCAGGAAAAAATAGTTGGAGTTTTGATAGAGGAGGTAAGGGCGTTCATGTAAAAAAGTGGTAACTATTCAGCGTCGCTGGCTTAAGATACGCAGCAGATTATACCTGCTGCCGTACATATTAGCTGAATCGTGCTTGTAATCAGCATTGCTGAATAATTACAAAAAAATAAGATTTTTACATGAATAATTTTGCCGGGTTATTTTTTTAATCCTTGTGAAATTATTTTTTGGTCGGGCATCAAAAAAAGGAGACCCCCCCATGAATGAAGAAGACCTTAAAGAATCTGCAGAACCTGAAAATGATAACGAAGTTTTTCAATTGGATAAATCTTCCATAGTAGCCCCCATAGATGATTCTCCACTTCCCGAAACATCGGAGCCTGATGAACATGATGAGGACGATCTCTTTTCCCTTGAGGCTATTGATCTCACCGCTCTCAAACTCGAATCTATTGAAGCCAAGCTGGATAACCTTTACAAGGAATTTCAAAGTAAATTAAAATATGATGCCCATAAAGAAATAATTATAGACGATCTCCATTGTGAACTGCGTGAGTATAAGGATGGTCTGGTAAAGAAACAGGTTGTTGGGATATTAAAAGATATTATTATAATTATTGACAGTATCAGGAAAACCATAAATTATGATAACTCTTTTGATCCTTTATCCTGTGAATCTGAAAAGTTTTTTAAATTTGCAAAAGGTATTATCGTGGATCTTGAAGACCTTTTATTATCAAACGGGTTTGAACCTTTTATATCGGATGATTCTGTTTTTGATCCTGCAACGCAAAGAGTCGTTTTAAAGGTGGATACAGCGGATAAATCAAAAGATAAAACCATTGTCAGACGTTTATGCCCTGGTTATTCATCCAATGGGAAGATAATTCGCCCGGAAAAGGTGGCTGTGAATATCTTTAAAGAGGATGCGTAAATCAGGATTGTTGCCGGAGAACGGGGGGTAAATTTTTATAACTATTCAGCATCGCTGATTTAAGATGCGCAGCAGGTTTAATCAGATTATACCTGTTGCCGTACATATTAGCTGAATAGTTACAATCCTTTTAGTAATATTGTTTGTTTAAGGTGTTCATCTTTTTAAGCATGGCAATTTTAATAAAAACGTGTTGATTCGAATGAAAACGGGAAGTCCAGGAGAAAGCTTGATTAAATAATGGACTCTGGAGAGTTATAATGAGTGAGAAGGCCGAAAAAATTTTCGGGATAGATCTTGGTACCACCTATTCAACCATAGCTTATGTTGATGAGTATGGGAAACCTGTTGTTTTGTCCAATTCTGAAGGGATGCATCTGACCCCGTCTGTTGTTTTTTTTGATGGAGGCAATATAGTTGTGGGTGACGTGGCTAAGGAAAGCTCCAAAATATATCCTGATGAAGTTGTCAGTTTTGTTAAGAGATCAATGGGTGAGGCAGATTTTCTTTTTGAATATGATGCAAGAAATTACAGGGCAGAGGAGATTTCTGCTTACATTCTTCGTAAGGTTGTTCAGGACGCTGAACAGATTATGGGAGAAACTATCAGAGATATTGTGATAACATGTCCTGCTTATTTTGGTGTTAATGAACGGGAAGCAACTAAAAAAGCTGGTGAAATTGCAGGGTATAATGTTCGTCAGATTATTAATGAACCGACTGCTGCGGCTATAGCCTATGGCTCTGTTGAAACTTCCGGTAAAAAAACTGTGATGGTATATGATCTTGGCGGAGGGACATTTGATGTTACAATGATAGATATTGACCATGATGCCATTGAGGTAATCTGTACAGGGGGTGATCATAATCTTGGTGGAAAAGATTGGGATGACAGGATTGTCTCATACCTTGTGAGTCAATTCCAGGCCGAGGTGGATACTTCCGAAGATATTCTGGAAGACCCTGATACATGTCAGGATCTGCAGATAGCTGCTGAAAAATTAAAGAAAAGTCTAACTCAAAGGGAAAAAGCACCGGTGTCAGTCACTCACGGGGGAGAGCGGGTCAAGGTTGAATTGAAGCGGGAAAAATTCGAAGAACTTACTGGTGATCTTGTTGAAAGAACAATCTCTTTTACCCGTGATATGCTTGATGAGGCAAAGAAAAAAGGGTATGACAGTTTTGACGAAATTATACTGGTGGGTGGATCAACGCGTATGCCCAAGATCGTTTCCAGGCTCAGGGAAGAGTTCTCTGTGGAACCAAGGACATTTGATCCGGATGAGGCTGTGGCCAAAGGGGCCGCCATTTTTGCCTGGAAACTTGGGGTAAATGACGATCTTGTCCGAAGGATTGCTGAAAAAACCGGAATAAAAGCCGAGGATTTTGATGACGTCATTGAATTGACCGATGCTGTCCAGGTGACTAACGAACAGCTCAAGGAGGCTAAACAGCAGGTGGCTGACGAATTTGGTTACACCCTGGGAGCTGTGGAACGTTCTGCCATTAAAGTTAAAAATGTTACAAGTAAGAGTTTTGGAGTGGTGGTGCAAAATAATGAAGGAAAAGAGCTGGTATTTAATCTGATTTTACGTAATTCCACTGTTCCTGTGGACGCCAAAAAAAAATTTTACACCGGCGTTGCAGGCCAGGAAACGGTTTTGATACGAATAATGGAAAGTGAAACCAGTGAAGAGACTGTATCCTTTGAAGCAGCAATGGAAATTGGTACTGCTGTATTGCGACTTCCCGCTGGACTCCCGAGTGATTCGCAGGTGGAAATATCTTTTCAGTTCAACAGTGAGGGGCGACTTACTATTATTGCTGTTGAACAAAAGGAATTAAGAAAAGTCGATGTTATAGTTGATACCAGTTCCGTTATCAGGGATGAAGAATTAGAAGAGGCAAAAAAAAGATGCCAGGCTCTGGTTGTTCATTAAATTTCACCAGAGATCAGCTTTGACATCTGATGGCTAAGGATCGGAAATGAAATTACTTGAACGAAATTGTTTGTCTTTTGGTCCATCTACTGCGTTACATCAAAGGCCGAATACATCAAGTATTCAACCTTTAATGCGCCTTGTATATGAACCAAAATCCT
>JAUVKE010000372.1 GCA_030592105.1 Desulfobacteraceae bacterium | reverse complement strand
AATGGCCACGAGAGGGGCTCTTGGTGGGTTGAGTCTTGCTGCGCGTGATATTGTAAAGGTTATGGACGCTTTTGGTAAAGATTTTGTTCTCATAGAGACTGTGGGTGTTGGCCAGGATGAAGTTGACGTTGTAAAGACTGCAGATACTGTTATGGTTATTTGCGTTCCTGGCATGGGAGATGGAATACAGGCCATAAAAGCCGGAATAATGGAAATTGCTGATATTTTTATTGTAAACAAAGCAGATCGCGAGGGTGCTGATCGGGTTGTTGTAGATATTCAAGCTATGCTTGATATGAGTTCTGATGAATATGTTCAGGACATTCCAATTTTAAAAACAGTTGCTGCAACCGGTGAAGGTGTTGAAGAACTTGTAGAGGCTCTTATAAAAAATCTCAATTCAAAAAGTTCAAAAAAAGACTGGAACAGGGAACGTGTTCATGAAGAGATATTAACTCTTGTAGAAAGGGAGGTCGCCCGTTATGTACAGAAAAAATGGAATCAGAAGGGTGATTTAAATAGTATAATAGATCGTGTACTTGCAAGGGAACTTGATCCGTACACAGTTGTGGAAGAAATGGTAGAACATTTAATGCATGCAAAATAACTCCAATATTCTTAGCCTGAATCGGAACTTTATTTATGGATAATGGAATTCTTAAACAAGAGAATCGATACGTCAGCACAATTCTTTTTAATCGTCCCAAAAAGGGAAATTCATTAAATGCTGATACCCTTTTTAAATTTGGCGATACACTCAGAGAAACTGAAAAAGAAAATAGAGCAAGGGTTGTTATTTTAAGGGGTGCCGGCGAAAAAATTTTTTCTTCGGGTGTTGATTTATCTACAGGAGCAAAAGAATTTGACCGAACAATAAAAGGGCTTGAATATTGCATTGAAAGCCTGACTGATTTTCGACTGCCTGTTATTGCAATGCTCTATGGCCCAGCCATAGGAGCAGGGCTGGATTTTTCCGTTATGGCAGATATTAGAATTGCATCGGAACGTGCAGGATTTGGCGCTCCCCTGGTAAAAATTGGCAGAACATATTATTATACAGCCATCCAACGTCTGATGCAATTGACTGGTATTGCCGCTGCAAAAGAAATTCTTTTATCAGGCAGGCTTATGAATGCAAGGAGAGCTTTGGAAACAGGGCTTGTTAATCAAGTGGTCAGCCCTGATAAACTGGAGGCTGTTACATATGAGCTGGCCCGTGAAATTGCTGAAGAAGCTTCTCCCCTGGCTGTTCAGACAACTAAGTACACAATAAAAAAACTTTTTGAAAAAAGTCCAATCGATTCGGAACTTGCCAGCCAGCTTCATGGCCTGGTTGAAGAGATTAACAAAAGCTCAGATGCCTCAGAAGGAATCTGCGCCAAACTGGAAAAACGAAAACCGGTATTTACAGGAAAATAATCGAATTAACAGTTAAATTGTTACATAATAATAAATTCTAATTCTTATTCCGGTCTATCCGGGTTATGGAGTACAATATGAATTTTGAAACAATTTTGTTGGATAAAAAAGACGGTCTTGCAACATTAACATTTAACAGACCAGACAAGAGTAACGCTTTAAACAGGAAGATGATGGAAGAACTGGCTGTAGCCATTGAGGATGTTGCTCTGGATAAAGAGATTAGAGCGTTTCTTTTAACCGGCTCAGGAAATGCTTTTTGTGCCGGTGCAGACCTGGATATAATGCCAGGCGGCGGGAACGCAAAGGAAATGGGCGAACTGGGTGTTGAAGCATTAAGATCATCCTTTTTATTTAAAACCGCCAAAAAAATTATTCTTGGGATTCACAAGATGGAAAAACCGACAATCGCCATGATTAATGGAGCATGTGTAGGCGCCGGATTTGACATTGCACTATCTTGTGATATCAGAACCGCAAGCGAAAAAGCAAAATTTATGTGTGGATTTGTAAAACTTGGTATCTTCCCAGGTTTTGGTGCTGCATGGTTTTATCCAAAAGCAATGGGGCTGTCAAAGGCTTTTGAAATGCTTTATACAGGTGATATGCTCTCTGCTGCAGAAGCAAAAGAGATCGGCATGTTAAACAGATTGTCATCCCCTGAAGATCTTGGAACCGATACAATGAAAATGGTCAAAAAAATTATCAAAGGGCCGCCTATTGCATTAAGATTAATGAAATCTCATGTATATAAAGGGATGCATTCAAATCTGGATGAAGCATTAGATGACGCAGCAGTTTGTGAATCAATAACCCTTGCTTCCAGTGATTTTGTAGAAGGGGTTACTGCTTTCAGAGAAAAAATAAGGACTGAATTTAAGGGTAAATAGTACCTGATTAATTTTATAGATTATACCTGAAAAAAAACAGATAATTTTATACTTAACAATTTATACTTGAAGGAGCTTTAAAATGAATGAAGATAAAAAAATTAGAGTGCTTGTTGCAAAACCAGGGCTTGACGGACATGAACGTGGTGCCTGGGTTGTTGCATATGGATTAAGAGATGCTGGTTTTGAGGTAATATATACTGGTTTAAGACAAACACCTGCAGAAATTGCTAAAGCAGCTGTGCAGGAAGATGTAAATGTTGTTGGACTTTCCATTCTTTCAGGTGCGCATTTAACATTGACTGCTTCTGTAAAGGAAAAACTTAAAGAACTGGGTGGAGATGATGTTGATATAATTATTGGTGGAATTATACCAGAAGAAGATCATGCAAAACTTAAAGAGATCGGCGTAAGTGGAATATTTACAGGTGGTTCTTCTGTGCAGGCGATAGCTAAGCATATCAAGGAGACTTGTTAAAATTCTGACAGTTTTTTTGTGGAGCAATATATAAAATATATTATAACTATTGGTATCCTTCATTTGCCGGTTTACACTTTTTCGCCGCTTGCGGAGACTTAGGCCAATGTACAGCTATTAGCCGTTAGCTATTAGCCAAAATGATCATCGGATGTTTTGCCATTACAAGTAGAGACGGGTTTGAAACCCGTCTCTACTATCAGGCAAATGGCAGTGTTT
>JAUVKE010000443.1 GCA_030592105.1 Desulfobacteraceae bacterium | reverse complement strand
TTTAACCTGCATCTTTAGTTTAAAACGGTCGCGTATGGTCTTTGATAATCCATCCAGGATTTTTGTCAGGTTTCCGCCTGTTTCTCTTTGAACGACAAAAGTTGTGCATAATATTTTTATATCTGCAATTTTCGGGTATCTGTTTTCAAGGTTTTTAATTGCTGTTTCAAAAGGAATGCCCATTGTAATTTCATCATATACGCTGCTGACCTCGGTTCCTATGGGCGCCGGCAATCTGCGGCTTACTTCATGCAGAGCTCTGTCTAAAGACTGGCCGGCTTTAAGTGATCTTGTTATCATATCGATTGCTTCAGGAAGCTGTTTTATAAGGGTTTCTTCATGTTTATTTTTTCTGTAAATATAGTAAAAAGATGGGAGCAAGGTGCCGAAAATTAAAAAAAGAAACATTACAAACGGGTTTCGCATTAATAGTAAGGGGGGTAAAATAAAAAAAACACCCATGCCAAGAGATATTGAAAGAAACCTGCCCACAGATATGGAGGAATCGGCGGATACGAGTAAAGATTCAATTAAAGCCATGTCAATCAGCCTGCCCAGCGCTTTTTCCATGATCCCTGTTTTTTCATAATCGGCTGCAGCTCTGTCTGTGTTCTTTCTTCTTTCATATGCAAGCTTTTTTAAAAATTTTTCTTTTTTTGCCGCTCTTCTGTCTATATCCATATAATAAATAGAGAGAATCAGAAAAAAAACAATCAAAAAAACTATTATCAGTATCAGGGTTTTCATATGGCTCTATCTTTTCACTTCTTTTTTGAAATTAAATATTTCAGAACCTAATTCAATTCCATATGACTGAATATGCTCTTTAAACCTCGATTCTTTTCCTGTGGCTGCAAAAAATCCGTAAATATGCCCTTTATCATCGACTCCCTTTTGTTTAAAAAGAAAAATATTATCCATTTTTATCTTTAAACCGGCATCAATTCCGGCAATTTCTGAAACCGACACTATTCGCCTTTTACCGTCAGGCAGCCGTACAAGCTGAACAATTATATTAATTGCACTTGAAACAAGCGCTCTCATTGCCATTTCCGAGAACTGGGATGTTCCCATGCTGAGCATTACTTCCATGCGTGAAAGTGCATCATGAGGTGAATTTGCATGTATGGTTGACATTGAACCCTGGTGTCCTGTGTTCATGGCCTGAAGCATATCTATAACTTCCGCACCTCTTGCCTCTCCCACGATGATTCTGTCAGGCCGCATTCTCAAGCTGTTTTTTACAAGATCTGTAAGTGTTACTTCACCTTTTCCCTCAATATTCGGAGGTCTTGACTCAAGCCTTACAACATGCGGCTGATCAAGTCTGAGTTCAGCACTGTCTTCTATTGTGATAATACGTTCAGTATTCGGTATCTGTCCTGACAAAATATTAAGCAAAGTGGTTTTGCCTGCGCCGGTTCCTCCTGAGATCAAAATATTGAGCTTTGATTTTATTGCGCCTGTTAAAAAACCGAACATTTCAGGTGTAAGCGCAAGATTTGTAATAAGATTATTTGCTGTTAAAGGTTTATGACCGAATTTACGTATTGAAAGCATCGGCCCGTCAAGGGAAAGCGGGGGAATAATAACATTAACTCTTGAACCGTCAGGAAGCCTTGCATCCACCATGGGAGAAGACTCGTCTATTCTGCGGCCTATAATGGAAACAATTTTGTCTATAATCTGCATCAGATGCTCATTATCCCTGAATTTTATGGAAGTTTTGTGAAGCAGACCGTTTTTTTCTACATAAACACTGGAAAAACCGTTTACCAGTATATCCTGTATGGAATCATCCTGTACAAGGGGTTCGATAGGACCAAAACCGGTTATTTCGTTCATCAGATCCAGAACAAGCATAACCCTTTCTCTCTGGTTTAGGGGAAGGTTATCCACTGAAGTGATCTCCTGAAGAGCCTCTTTTACAGTTGAAGAAAGGTCTTCTCCAGGCATATCAGTTATGGAAGAGAGATCGAATTCATCTACAAGTCTGGCATGGACTTTTGATTTAACTATGTTGTAGGTCTTGGGATCAAGTCCTGCAGGAATCGCTGTTTTTTCATATTCTTTGACTGCTGTACCAATCTGCAGTCTCTCACTTAATTTCATACAGACTATCCTCTCTTAAACAAAGGTAAAATCCGGCCGATGATATGTGACAATCTTCCATGTGCAGCTCTTTGTTTCGGTTTTATTCCGGTTAAAAGGCCTGCAATGGTTTCCATGTCCCTGTTTATAAGAGTATCGGGTTTTGCCGTATCCAATGTTTTACCCTTGTTTATGGCTTCTGAAAGTGACGTAAAATCATTTTTTATGCATGCATATATTGGCCGGTTAAGCACATATGAAATATCATTTTTTGTGAGCTCGCTTTTTTCCATGTGCCGGTTCAGCAATATCTTTACCCT
>JAUVKE010000238.1 GCA_030592105.1 Desulfobacteraceae bacterium | reverse complement strand
TCTTAGTGCAGCGTAGCCAAAAAATTGCGATTGTTTGAGCGAGGCACGAGCGAGTTTCGCAATTTTGGCGGAGCAAACTTAGAAATTCAAGAAATTTATTTGCAATAGCGGAAAAAACAATTAAACTTCCCGTATTTTCTTTCTTGTAACTTTCTAACCGGACACTACTGATTTTTATTTTAATAAATCTTTTCAAAAATTGGAAAAATCAGCAGTTTTGTTCAGGTACTAAATATTTAAAAAACAAACTCCACACCTCCATAGAACAGGGTTCCAGGTGTTGGATAGTCTAATCTTTCCCAGGTTTTTTTATTAAAAATATTCTCCACGGCCAATGTGAATTTTGTATCAACCCCTTTTATAAAAGGGGTATCATAACTTATTCTGAGATTATGAATTGTGTAACCCCCAAGTCGGGGCATGGGCTCATATTCAGGCTTTTGTGCAGCCATCTGGGGCGGTACACCCGGAGCACCACCGGCAAAACGATCACCAACGGAATTAATCTGCCATTCTGAGGTAAGGCCCTTAAAAGGTTTGGCCCTGAGGGTGAGGTTTAAAAGATGCTCGGGAGCATTAAACAGATCGTTTTCAGCATAAATTTCTTCTATGATTTTATCCCCATGTTTTTCGGTTTCTTCATATGTATAGTTTCCCTCCATCTCGAAATATCGACAGAATACGTATCGCCCGGAGAGTTCGATTCCCCATAATTCCACATTATCAATGTTGTAGGTCGGTGGATAGGATACCGGATAGATTACGATATAATCGTCGATATCCTGATAAAAGAGGTTGATTTGATAGGCGAAATTTTCGCGGGACTCTCTTATTCCCACTTCATAGTCGTATCCTTTGGCAGGTTTAAGTTTTCCGATAAGCTGACGCCATTCTGCCTGAGTCTCTGCCGGTATAGCATTTGCTGGATTGGGGCCGCCATTTACGGGAGCACCTCCCCCCGGCAAACCATAGTATGAACGTAAGACTGCACGGCCTGCAAATGAATTCATATTATAATTACCGTGCCATCGATACAGGTCTGCCATAGTGGGAGCCTTGAAAAATTTACCGGCCGAGGCATAAAAAGTCATGGTCTCCATGAAATTATAATCAGCACAGATTCGGGGGGACCAGTTGCTGTCATCAACACTTTCCCTGAATGCGCCAACAGGCCCCCCGCCTGAATCGATTCTGTTTTCAAACTCATCATACCGGACACCTGCGGTGATTTTAAGAGTATCGGTAATCTGAAATGCATCTTCAAAAAAAGCGCCTAAAAGATCCTGCTTAAAATCGACCTGCTCCCTGGGCCGGTTATAATATTGCCAGTTTGCTTCAGCGTCTCCGTAGGTATAATCCATACCCAGGCTTAAAGTATGGGAGTTGAAGGAATGGTGAATCTTCCATTTAACAGAAGGAGCGTTAAAATCCGAATCATAATCCTGTGTGTCCCCTGTATTCCATGACTCTTGTCTGGGATTGCTGTCTCTCTCCTGTTTTGTATAGGATAGTCCAAGATCGACCCATTCGGATAAATAGGTCATTTGAATGCCGTTATTATCTAATACGTAATCACTTCCCGATACATAACCACGAGCGTCGCTCCATACATTCCATGCCACCTGGTCATCTATCACGTAACCTTCCCGCTTGTGATAATTAAAGGCGGATAGATTAATTTTCCCCATTTGATCCAGTTCAATACCGGTATTTATATAAAAGTTTCTGGTTTCAAAATCGTTGTTATCGAGATATTCTCCCCTCTTGTGCCATGACCCGCTGACAAACCAGTCTATATTCCCTTTTTTCCAGGAATTTGAAACAGCGGCTTTTTTGTCATGAAATCTGCCGTAAGAGCTTTTGACCCTTGTTGTAAGTTTATCTGTCCCGGCTTTGGTTATTATGTTTATTGTTCCTGCAATCGTGTTTCCATATTCCGCAGAGCCCACCCCCTTTGTCACCTCAATCCGCTCTATTGCCTCAACAGGAATAGTCTCCCATTCAAAGGAACGGGCATAGTACTTACCCATCTGACCTGCGGGCATTCCGTTTATGAGAATACGCATGTCCTGATCTTCCAGCCCCCTTAAAAAAACCTTTTTGCCGTAAGATGAATTTTGTATAAAGATAGACTGGGATTCTTTTAAAAAATCCGAAATGTCCATGGTCTGCCCGGCCTGAACTATGTCACCGGGTCTGATCACGCTGGTTGTAAACTGCTCGCTCCATGATTTTTCGAGCCCCTTTCCGGTTACCGTAATGGGAGATAATGTTTTAATATCCGGTTTTAACTCTTCCTTGTTTTCTTCTTTTGCATGACCTGTATGTACAAAAAACAGCCAGACTATCCCTGTGATTATGGAAAATAGCTTTCTTTTTTTAATACTGCATTGTTGCATCATTCTTTTTGTCCCTTAAAACTCGCGAAAAAACAAAAAAAGCCAGAAAGATTACAAGGCCGTTTTCGACCTTTTTAAACCTTCCTGGCTTTATTAAATTATTTAATCGTTATTTTTTTATTTATTACAAACTTGCTTATTCCAAACGCAGCTTCTTGCTACAATAAAATTATTTATAGCCGATTATCAGATAAATTGTCAATTAAAACCAACCCCATAATATTTATTATCGTTGTGATATTGAATTCATTCCCGCCGAATATTTTATTAGAAAAATTTTCATTCTATTTTTTAAGGTTTGACAGGATATATAGATATTCGGACAATAAATTTCACAGGCCAGAGGGAGGAAGGGGTATTGTAATGTGCAGGTGGCCGATAATGGAGTAAAATTATTTGTCCGACAATCTACGTTCCTTCCAACGCAAAGCTTTGGAACGGGGGGTGCAAATGGTTAGCCACTATTTTACCTCAAAGGTCAATATTGTCGCATATTGATCAACATCACACTCGGATGTTTCTTCGCGCACCTTTTTAAACGGAACCTTGACCCACCAGATACCCGGCTGTGTGATTTGGATGTTTATTATTCCATCAGCGTTGGTTTTAGCAGTGAACGGGTACTCCCCCCTTGTTGAAAACCCGATATATGTGGCATAAACAAGCTCCCGTGCCAGGGGTTTTCCTTTAAAGAGCACTTTTACTGGGAGATAATCGCCAGCTTTAAGGAGGCAGGGATCTTTTTGTGGAATCATTTCAATGGCATGTCCTAAAACTCTGTTATAAGCGGAGCCACCAGGCTTTCCTGCATAAAAAATTGCCTTGGAAAAAAATTCTACATGCCGGCAGGATATGGCATTGGTAAGCTCTTTTTTACTTTTTCGTTTTTTGCCGTCTGTAGTCTTGCTGACAAACATAGGCTTCATGGCTGCAACAGCAAGATAAGTCCCTTCTTCGCCTATGTTCAGATCGACTCCCACTTCATTAAAAAAGGATTCAGGATCATATTCTTTTAATTCAAAATTTTTCTTTTTCCCGGTTGGCTCCAAATAAAAAAAGTTCTCCATTTTTTCAGGTCTTGCAAAATCGGAAAAAGGAAGAGAATGTCCCATATGCAAAAAGACCTTTGCAGTATCTCCTTTTTTTTGATCATAATGATCAAGACCCAGCCAGAGGTCGTGCGCAGACGTTTGTGAAGCAGCCAGAAATAAAACCATGGCCGCAAAAATTAATCCTGACAGATTTTTTTTTATTTTACTTTTCATTTACTTTTTTCCTTTAATTTAAATATTTAAAAAAACAGATTCCACCCCGCCATAAAACAGCGTCCAAGGTGTGGGATAGCCGCTCCCCCAAAAAAAAAGCCAGAAAGATTAATAGATCTTTTTCGATCTTTAGAAACCTTCCTGGCTTTAGTATCTTGTTAATTTAATTGTTATTTTTTTACTTATAATAAACGCAGCTTCTTGCTGCATTTGTTTGTTTATAACCATTTAACAGATACATCGTCAATCAAAAAATGAAAAATATTGATTTAAAAAAACTATTTGCTAAATTTCAAAATAGTTTTTATTTTGATTCTGTTGATGCTGCTTTTAAAGCACTATGGGTTGAATAACATTATGAAAATAAGAGACAACAGGCTCTAAGGGGGCATCTATATGAAAACATGGCGGTTATTGAGGCCTTGAAATACCGGTACAACCTGGGCAAAAGAGATAATCTTAATTTTTTCCGCGACAGCTCAGGCAATGAAATCGATCTTGTTTATAATATCTCCCATAATCTTTTGCCCATTGAAATCAAGTTCGGCCAGACCATTACTTCCGATTATTTTAAGGGCCTGAAAAAGTTTAAAAAATTTTCCCCTGACCTCCCATACGGCCAACTAATAATTTATGCCGGAGACACAAGCCAGAACAGAACTGATGTCAAAATTATTACTATTAACCAGTTTTCAGAACTGTTGGAAACCATTGATCCGT
>JAUVKE010000193.1 GCA_030592105.1 Desulfobacteraceae bacterium | reverse complement strand
TGCAAATCCCTTCCTGGAATTGTTCTGTTTAAAAAACGAATTAAACAGAATTTTATCATCCCCATCTATAACTGAACAGTCACTGATCACAAGATCATAGCTCTGTAAATACTCCAGCAGGAGGCTAACCTTATTCTTTTCCCATATATCATCCTGATCAGATAAAAAAATATATTCCCCGGAAGCCTTTTGCAAAGCGTTTTCAAAGTTATGCGTTGGGCTTTTGCCCCTGGTATGACGAAACAGCTTAATCCTTGGGTCTTTGAATCCTTTAATCATATCAACAGTATTATCTGTTGAACCGTCGTCTGAAATGATTATTTCATCATCCCCTTTTATCTGTTCAAGAATAGTAGATAATTGTTTTTCAATAAAGGGAGCACCATTATAAGATGCCATGCAGACTGATATTTTGTCCATCGGCTTTTTCAAAATTTTAACAGGATAAAATAAACCACCGGTTGTAATCAGCACTCAAACAGGATCGGTTACAAGTTTTTTTTCCAGTTCTCTGGAAGAAATTTTTATGGTTCTCTGCACCTTTGGCCTTTTAAAAAGCAATATTTTCGGAAGGCCCAGCAATGCAGCCAATTTGCTTCTAAAAATCACGGGGAATCGATTCTGCATGGTATAATCACGGAGATGGCGACAATTTAAGGATAAATGCCCCGGCAAATACTTTAACAACAATCTCAAGGGCATAGATTTGAAATAGGTCCAGACAAGATTGCGATACCCATAATGAATTGAAAAATCACTATCAGCCCCCCCTGAAGTAGCGGAACCAATATGAAAAACCACAGCTTTTGCGATATGCATGCATGCATGGCCTGCCAGACGAAGGCGAAGGGAAAAATCGACATCTTCAAAATAACAGAAATAATCTTCATCAAAACCGCCAAGTTTTAGAAAAATATCCTTTTTAATAAAAGCTGCAGCAGCGCAAAAACCAAAAACCTCATCATCTTTATTAATACCATCAACCAGTGTTGCACCATAATCTCTTCTCCAGGCGCGTCCGTTGGTTGCATAGATATCGCCTGTTCCGTCCAAAATATTCTGATCATAAAACGAAACCTGATGGGATGTGAATGCGCTCACATGGGGATATTTTTCCACTGCCTGCGCCATAATTGAAAGCCATATATTCTGGGGAAAAGCATCTGTATTTAAAAAAATAATCGAATCAGCCCTGGCTTTTTCAGCGCCACGATTATTAGCAACAGCAAAACCTCTGTTTCCTTCCAGCTCTAAAACCATAAGAGGATAAGGGCGCTTTCCAACATACGCAAGGGACCCGTCAGTTGATCCATTATCTACTAAAATCACTTCAAAATTTTTATAAAGTTGCCTCTCCAGTGTGGTAAGGCAGTTTTCTAACATTGCTCCGCTATTAAAATTAACAATAATAATTGAGACAAAGGGTTTTTTTATCATTAATATATTCCACGCTTCAAGCGGTACCATTTTACCAGATAATCGACCAGTTTATGTAGTTGCCTGGGAGTATAATTTTTCAGAGCTTTTTCAGCATTCACAGATTCTGCAGCAGCATATCCGTCGCTTAATTCCTGCAGATCGCTTAATTGAACATTAAGGGGAAGCCTGGACAGTTTTTCCCTTGCCAGATTTCTATAATATAATAATTTTTCCCGGCGTTCTTTACTTATACCAGATGTCATGGGAACACGGTAAAGGGCAGTTGTTTTTTTTACATCAATAAAAGGGCGGGAGAGCAGGCTGAATCTGACCCAGAGATGCCAGTCTTCCATATACTCCAAGTCCGGGTCAAATCCTCCGCATTTTTCATATAAAGATTTGTGAAAAAGTACAGAATTTATCGGTAAAAAATTATGCATGACAAAATGCACAAAGGAAAACTGCCTGTTAAACCTTTGATAGTAGGTGCCTTCTTTTTCTAACTCACCTGTTTTTTTATTGATAATAGATGGTATTTCAAAAGTATAACCATATGCAACTTTGGCCTTTTTTTCAAGACAGGCTGCCAAAAGCTGTTCAACATAGTCAGCATAAAGGAGATCATCTTCATCAAGAAAAAGAAAATACTCACCGGTTGCCCTTGCCAGGGCCTCATTCCCTGCTATACAGCGGCCTTGATTTTTTCCCATCGCATGGTAATGGATTAAAAGATCAGGAAACTCATTTTGTATACCATCCAGAGTGGCTGAGCCATCTTCAATCAAAATTAGTTCAATGTTTTTATATGTCTGATTGACCACCGACTGGATCCCCTGTCTCACCAGAGAGGCTTTCCCCATTGTCCGCATCAGCACAGAGACTCTGGGAAACTGATACCTTTTCAATGTTTTTATCCCCTGGCCGGTATCATAAAAAGCGCCATAACGGGTTTGCTCATAATCCCATCCATAAAAAAGAAAAGATTTTTTTCTATGACTCGATTTGCGCCATTTAACAGCATTCCGAAAAAATTTTAAAAGGGTTTTGAATACTTCAAAACGCTGATTTACAACAACCTGACGGTTTTGAAGGAGCAATATTCCCAATTGCATTTTTAAACCTTCTAAAATATCTCTCCATGTACCATAACGGGTTCTTAACATTAAATTGGTTCGTGTACTACCGAGATATGCACCGGTTTTTATTTCATTTTTGGACTGATAGGTATAATGCCAGACAAGAGCGTCCGGGACATATTTGATTTTTAAATTCTGTTCCCTGAGCCGCCATGATAAATCAACATCCTCACCATATAAAAAAATATCTGTATCAAATCCTTTTACCTTTTCAAAAGCTGTCCGCCGGATAAATAATGCCGCACCACTTGCCCAGGATGTTTCCATGGTTATCGGATTATAGATCTTGGGGTGCTCGTAGGGAACCTGCCGCGCTTCCCAGGCTGCGGTTTCAATGGATGACGCCAACGCTTTTTCAGCGAGAGTTGCAAGGGCTTTTTGATCAAGCTCAATATCGGGATTCAGGATAAATATAAAATCCCCTTTCCCATCTTGAACAATAGCATTCTGAGCCGTTCCAAAACCAAGGTTCCTTTTATTTTCCTTAACAATGATTTTATGAAATTTACTTTCATGATGCTGTACCAGATCAGCCAGTTTTAATATTGTATGATCATGGCTGTTATTGTCATAAAAGAATAGAGAAACAGAGTGGAGATCAATTCCCTGCTGTGCGTTCAAACTTTCAAACAATTTTTCCAGATGCATTTCACTGTTGTAGGTAACAATACTGATATCAATTGAGGGTGTCATTCATTTATACTTTTATAATTTAAAATAATTTTTTAATAATCATAATGCCCTGACAAACGCAGCAAAGCACATCTGTATATATTGTAGAATCAATTTTCAAAACTTTACCCTAAAAGCTTTCTCCTATTGAAAAAGCGTACAAAAGTCAACAAAAAACAGTATGCTTCAGTCTGTTCTTGACTTCAATATAAAGCTTCGGTACAAGATTAAACTTTATGGATCGTCACATAAATAAATTCACCCCCTTATCGGTCGCCTGCGTATTACAATGCGCTTGCTTCCTCTGGCCTGGTGCCAAATTTTAAAATAGGGTTATTTGTTTGACAATCTATAATTGTACAAAGGTGATAGCAGGAGCCTCAAGGGCCCGCGGGGTCAGTGTCACATGAACCCGCGACAGGTGATTTTAATCAAAATTGATCACAAATGAAAGGACAACTTGCCTATGTTTACCAGACCTGAACCGTTGGACAAATCAAAGCACCAGGATCTCAGATTATCTAAAGTAAATAATTTTAACTTTGCAAAACAGATTTCATCTGTGCACCTTTCTTTCTCGGAAATGCAACAGGCCTCACAGTATTATCCGATTATCTTTGCCTCAGACGGCACCTGTATCCCCACAGCCCTCCTCTCCCTTGAAAAAGGGAAAAACAATTATGTGGATGACCAGGGTCTCTGGAAAGTCCCTTATCTCCCTTTTTATTTCAGGATGTATCCCTTTGCCCTGATAAAAATTGATAATAAAGAAGAGACTGAAAAAGATAATAAAGAAGATAAATTCGTACTATGCCTGGATCCGGACGCTGAACATTTTGCAACGGACCAGGGAGAACCGTTGTTTACGGCAGACGGGGAGCCCAATGAATTTATCCAGGGAATCTTGAAAGCTTTGAAAGTTTATCAGGAGGAACTGGCCAAAACAAAAATACTCTTTACGCTATTGGCTGGAGATAACCTTATCGTGGACAGAAAAATTGAGTTTCAGGTCAATGGGCAGCCAAAAAGTATTGATGGTTTTAAGGGCGTTGATATGAAAAAACTTCTTGCAATGGATGATAAAATAATTGCCACTCTGGTTAAAAATGGTACCATGCCTCTGATTTACAGCCATCTGCAATCTCTTTCTAAAATTGGAGCCCTTGCATCTGGAAGTTTGGGTTAATTGAAAAAAGGCTGTAACTATTCAGCGAATATATACGGCAACAGGCAGAATATGATTAAACCTGTTGCGTATCTTAAACCAGCGACGCTGAATAGTTACGGTACTTATTGTAAAGTTACAGGGATGGGATCATGCTATCCGGGTTCGATAAATCATATTATCTATCTGCAAAATTATCCGCTTTGCAAATAAACTATCCGGAATGGCAAACCAAAGATATCGATTTTCTCGAAAATTTTTTGCTGACTGCCGGTCTCACCCCTGAAACCCATTATTCTATTTTTGGTTACAAAGAGGGGCTGAATCCCAATCCCTTTTTCAATCACGATGAATACTGTTTTGCCAAAGCTGCGGACATGGTGAAGCAGCAGCTGTTTACAGATATGGAAAAAGCCCTTGATGCTTTTGATGCAGCCTGGACCGAAGACAAATATCTCCACTACCTGCAGTTTGGCGCTAAAGAAGGGATCAATCCTTCCAACAGCTTTGATGAAAGCCAATACCTTTCAGACAAACTTGACCTCTTAAAAGCCAATCCCTCCACAACCATAAAATGGGAAGGGAAAGATGTTGCAGATTTGCGTAATTTTTTTGCCGGTATTTCCATTACCCCCCTGGATCATTTTATCAATTTTGGGATGGCTGAAGGCCTGTCTGTCTCACCTGTGCCGACAGCAGAGCGGGTGGACCCTTTAGTCACCCCCTGGAAAATGCCCCATGATTCTGTGATCATTCCCCCAGATTTGAGCCTTGAGTGGGTTAACAACACTGAAATTACAACGATTCCTTACAGTACCATCGGGCAGATCACAATTACTTTTAGTGATTATATTGCCATTGGAACAGGATTTTTAGTTTCCCCGAAGCATGTTTTAACCAGTGCCCACCTTTACTGGATGAAAATGGAAATTTCGATAATTTAACCGGCCTTAAATTTTTTCCAGGCTT